>CAMCES010000020.1 GCA_945873925.1 Bordetella parapertussis | reverse complement strand
GGTGGTTTGAATGGGCCTTGGTCATCACCTTGGGGGTGCAATTTGTCCAAGGTGCGTTGGTGTCAGCCTTGTTGGGCTTGTCGGTGTGCGTGCAAGTGATTTCAGAGCGACGCGCCTTGCGCCGAAGCCACAGCCTGTCACAAGCCAGGCACCGTTGGTATGCCGCCGCCCACCACGATCTGTGGCAACCCTTGCAAAGCATCCAGCTGTATGCGAATGCCTTGGTCACCGCCCCTGCCAACCAACAAGCGGGATTGGTCACAGGCATGCGACTGGCCACCGCATCGGTGGATGACTTCATGAACCAATTGCGCGATTGGTCTTCGGAAAAGGCAGAAAACGGCCCCGCCCCGCCCACGGTGCGCATGCATTTGCCCGACCTGTTGACGCCGCTGGTGCATGAGTTTCGGTCCTTGGCCAGGCTGCGGCATGTGGTCTTGCGCCACCGCTGCGCATCTGTGCAGGTATGGGTTCACCCGCCAGCCGTTCAGCGCATGGTCAGGAACCTGCTGTCCAACGCTTTGCAATACACGCCTGCGGGTGGACGTGTCTTGCTGGGTGTCAGGCGATCAGGCCCGTGGCTGTGGGTCTTGTGCTGGGACAACGGCATTGGCATGAGCCCGGAACAGGCGCGGGTGTGTTTTGAGGCGTTCACTCGCGCCGATCAGCACCGGGAAAACGCACAACACCTGGGCTTGGGTTTGTTCAGCGTGCGGCAACTCGCCACCCAACACCAGTTACCGACCCGCTTGCAAAGTTGGCAGGGCAAAGGGACCGTGGTGGGCTTTGGATTGCCAGTCGCACAAGCGCTGGATACAAACCGCTGAAAGCCCTGGACTACATCAGGCTGCGCACCACGCCACCATCGACCCGCAAGGCCGCGCCATTGGTGGCCGCTGACAAGGGGCTGCACACATAGGCCACCATGGCGGCCACTTCTGCGGGCTGGATGAAACGTTTGAGCAAAGAGGTGGGCCGTCCATGGGCGAAGAAGTCGGCAGCGGCTTGCTCAAAGCTCACGCCTTGTTGTGCGGCCAGCGTGTCAAAAAACGCCTTCGCCCCTTCGGTGAGCGTGGGCCCGGGCAACACGCTGTTGACGGTGACGGCGGTACCCGCGCAGGTTTCGGCCAAGCCCCGTGCGATCGAGAGTTGCGCCGATTTGGTCATGCCGTAGTGGACCATTTCTGCTGGTGGGCAAATGCCCGACTCGCTGGAGATGAACACAATGCGGCCTTGGTTGCGCTGCTTCATGGCGGGCAAGTAAGCCCGCGACAAACGCACACCGCTCATCACATTGGTGTCAAAGAAATGCTGCCAATCCGCGTCGGGAATATCTTCAAAGGGCTTGGGGTCAAAAATGCCCAGGTTGTTCACCAAGATGTCCACGCGCGGCTTGGTTTTCACAATCTTTTCACAGCCTGCAGCCGTGCCTGCATCGGCCGCGATGCCGTTGCACACCACCCCCGGCACCACGTCGCGCAAGTGTTGCAAGGCTTTGTCCACCGAGGCACTGCTGCGGCCATTCAAGGTCACTTGTGCGCCTTCAGCGGCCAAGGCTTGTGCAATGGCAAAACCAATACCTGCGGTGGAGCCGGTCACCAGCGCTTGCTGGCCTTTGAGTTTCAAATCCATGGGGTGTTTTCAGCGAATGAGGGGGACTTCAACGTCCCAAGTCTTTGGCGCTCACGCCACCAATGCCCCAGTTGGTGCTGGGCATTTCAATGATGCAGACACGCACACTTTGCACGGGGGCATCCACGGCTTCTTGCAAGGCCTTGGTGACTTTTTCGATGACAGCTTTTTTTTGCGCTTCGGTGCGACCTTCGAGCATGTAAATTTGAGCCAATGGCATGACAGAACTCCTTAAACAAACCGCAGCGAAACGCTGCCCAAATGTTGAATGCGCAGGTTGACGTGGTCGCCTGCTTTGACACTGATGGCTTCGGTGACGCCACCCGACAACACCAAGCTGCCAGCGGGCAACACCTGGCCACGTGCGCCCAAGTGGTTCACCAGCATGGCCACAGCAGCGGCCGGATGACCCAGCACCGCAGCACCAGCACCCAAGGCCACGGCTTCACCGTTGATTTCAAACACCACGCCCAAGGTGCGCAAATCCACCGAACGGGCGTCGGCAATTTGGCCGCCCACCACAAACCTTGAGGCTGACGTGTTGTCCGCTACCACGCTTTTCAAATCGAATTTGAAATCGCGGTAACGGCTGTCGATGACTTCAATGCCGGGCAGCACCACATCGCTGGCGGCCAACACCGACGCAATATTGCAACCAGGGCCACGCAGTTCGTGTTTGGTGATGAAGCAAATTTCGGCTTCCACTTTGGGGTGGATCAGGTCTGACACCTTCACTTCTCCGCCCTCGGGGACGCTGAACTCGTCCACCAAGAAACCAAACACCGGTGAATCCACATTCATTTGTTTCATCTTGGCGTGCGAGGTTAGACCCGCTTTGAAACCCACCACCCGTGCGCCGCGGCGCAGCTTGCGGGCCAACACCTCATCTTGGATGTCGTAGGCGTCCTTCCAATCCATGTCGGGATGGTTGTCGGTGATCTTCAGGGTGTCTTTGGCGTGCAGTTGGCAGTTCTCCAAATGCTCAGCCAGTTGATCAATGGTTTTTTTGTCCATGGCCATGGTGTGCTTTCGTTGTGCTCAGGCGGTTTGCGAGTGGCGCGATTTCGCCAAAGTCATGGCGGTGTCTTCGATCATGTCTTCCTGACCACCGACCATGCCGCGGCGACCTAGCTCGACCAAAATTTCACGCGCTGGGATGCCAAATTTTTTCTCGGCGCGTTTGGCAAACAACAAGAAACTGGAATACACCCCGGCATAACCCAAGGTGAGGGAGTCGCGGTCAATGCGGATGATGTGGTCCATGATTGGCACCACGCGGTCTTCGGCCACGTCTTGGATCTTGAACACATCCACACCGGTTTCAATGCCCATGCGGTCACACACGGCGATGAACACTTCCATGGGTGTGTTGCCTGCACCAGCGCCCAAGCCAGCGGCAGCGGCGTCAATCCGGTTGGCCCCGGCGCGCACCGCAGCCACACTGTTGGCCACGCCCATGGCCAGGTTGTGGTGACCGTGAAAGCCCAACTCGGTGTCGGGCTTCAAGGCTGCACGTACAGCTTCGATGCGGGGAGTCACGTCTTCGGGCAGCATGTAGCCAGCCGAGTCGGTGACGTAAATGCAGTTGGCACCATAGCCCTCCATCAACTTGGCTTGGCTGACCAAACCTTCGGGGGTGTTCATGTGGGCCATCATCAAAAAGCCCACCGTGTCCATGTTGAGCTTGCGGGCGGCGGTGATGTGCTGTTCAGACACATCGGCCTCGGTGCAATGGGTGGCCACGCGGATGGTGTGCACGCCTAAATCGTGGGCCATTTTCAAATGGTCGACGGTGCCGATGCCGGGGATGAGCAAGGCCGAGACCTTGGCTTGTTTCATCAACGGGATGACGGTGGACAAATATGCTTCGTCGGTGTGCGATGGGAAACCGTAGTTCACCGAACTGCCGCCCAAACCGTCACCATGGGTGACTTCGATCAGGGGCACACCAGCCTCGTCCAAACCTTGGGCGATGTTGCGCATTTGGTCCAAGGACATCAGGTGGCGTTTCGGGTGCATGCCGTCACGCAAGGTCATGTCGTGGACTTGGATGGATCTGCCTTTTAAGCTCATGATGGATTCTTTCTAAGGGTTCAAGCCGTCACAGCTTCGAGTTGAATGGCGCCCGACAAAATGTTTTCAGCAAACATTTCAGCGGTGCGGGCAGCAGCGGCGGTCATGATGTCCAGGTTGCCAGCGTACTTGGGCAGGTAGTCGCCCAAGCCTTCGACTTCCAAGTAAACAGACACACGCTTGCCATCGAACACGGGGCCGTTCACCAAGCGGTAACCAGGCACGTACTTTTGCACCTCTTTCACCATCGCGTGTACTGAGGCGGTGATGGCGGCTTCATCGGGTGTGCCTTCCACCAAACAATGCACGGTGTCGCGCATGATGAGCGGTGGGTCGGCAGGGTTGATGATGATGATGGCCTTGCCTTGCTTGGCCCCACCGACTTGGGCCACGGCGCTGGCCGTGGTGCGGGTGAATTCATCGATGTTTTTGCGGGTGCCAGGACCCGCCGAGCGTGAAGACACGGTGGCCACAATTTCGGCGTAATCCACCGCTTGAATGCGCGACACGGCGAACACCATGGGGATGGTGGCTTGGCCGCCGCAGGTGACCATGTTGACGTTCATTTCACGCTGGCCAATATGGGCTTGCAGATTCACAGGCGGCACGCAAAACGGGCCAATCGCTGCAGGTGTCAGATCGATCACCATCACACCCAGTTCGGTGAGCTTGCGCGATGTTTCCGCGTGGGCATAGGCCGAGGTGGCGTCAAACGCGATTTGAATACCATCGGCTTTGACGTGGGGCAGCAAACCATCCACGCCATCCGAGGTGGTTTTGATGCCGAGTTCACGGGCTTTCTTCAAGCCATCGGATGCTGGGTCGATGCCGACCATCCAGACGGGTTCGAGCACCGGGCTGCGTTGCAATTTGGCCAACAAGTCGGTACCGATGTTGCCAGGCCCGATCAGGGCACATTTCACTTTTTTCATCATCACTCCAATCAAAATTCAAACAAAGCGCACCGAGCAACTGCCGATGCCGCCAATCGTCACGCGCAGGTTGTCGCCAGCAGCCACGGGCACCATGATGGCCAGCGAGCCCGACATCACCACTTCACCGGCTTCCAACGCAATCCCTAAGCGACCCAAGGTGTTGGCCAACCAGGCCACGGCATTTGCGGGCGCACCCAAGGCGGCCGCACCGGCGCCGGTGGCCACGATGTCGCCATTTTTTTCAAGCACCATGCCGCAGGTGTTCAAGTCCACATCGCGCGGATCAACCAAGCGGTCCCCCAATACAAACACGCCACACGAGGCGTTGTCAGCGACGGTGTCTTGGATCTTGATCTTCCAATCGTGGATGCGTGAATCGACAATCTCGAAACATGCCATCACGCCTTCGGTGGCGGCCAACACATCGGCCGAGCTGATGCCCGGGCCTTTCAAGGTTTTCTTCAACACGAATGCAATTTCGCCTTCGGCTTTGGGTTGAATCAGGCGCGACATGGGAATGGCTTGGCCTTCGTTGTAGACCATGCCGTCAGTGAGGTATCCGAAATCGGGTTGGTAGACACCCAGCATGTTCATCACGGCTTTGCTGGTGACGCCAATTTTTTTGCCAATCACGCGCTCACCCGCGGCCAAACGCAGCTTCATCAGTTGCTTTTGAATTTGGTAGGCGTCTTCGATGGTGATGTCGGGGTGACGCTCGGTCAGGGGGCGCACGGTTTTGGCGTCCACCAAGGCTTGGAACAACTCGGTACCAAGTTGTTCGATCAGTTGGGCTTGCATGCAATGTCCTCTGGCGTTTCAGTCGGCAAAAAAATCATTTAATAAATGGGCAAAGCGCTTGGCGTGCTCAATTTGGGTCCAGTGGCCGCATTGCCCAAACACGTGCAATTGCGAGCGGGGAATCCATTGGGCCAAGGTGTGAGAGTTGGAAGGTGGAATGATCCGATCTTCGCGGCCATGAATCACCAAGGTGTCGTGGGGCAAGGCTTTGATGGCTTGCTCCGGGCTGGTCATGCCATCCACCCATTGCTGACGCGGGGCAGGGAACATTTGCGCATACGACTCTTGAAAGCCCGGTTGGATGCTGGCTTCATAACGCAGCTTGGCCAATTCATCACTCACCAAATGTCGATCGTAGGCGAACAAATCCATGATGGTGCGCATGTTCTCAAAGCTGGGGGTGTAACCCCAGACCGCATCGAGACCAGGCGTGATGTCAAACGGCACACCGACACTGCCCATCAAGACCAAACGCTCGACGCGCTCGGGGTGGCGAATGGCCAAAGCCAAGGCCAAACCACCGCCAAACGAGTTGCCCACCAAATGGGTTTTTTCAATGCCCATGGCGTCCATGAAACCAACGGCGTGTTTCACCCATTCGTCCATGTTGTAGCGTTGCTGGGCCGGGCGATCGGTGTAGCCAAAGCCCACCATGTCGGGGGCCAGCACCCGGTGTTGTTCGGCCAGTTTGGGGATGACCAAGCGCCAATTGGCCCATGCTGAGACGCCCGGGCCTGAGCCATGGATCATCATCACGGTGGAACCATGACCGACATCGTGGTAGTTGGTGGCGATACCTGCGGCCACCACGCGTTGGCCTACTTCAGGGCTTGGGTTGCTCATGGCGTTCACAGTTTGATACAGACGTTTTTCAACTCGGTGTAGAACTCCAAAGAGTGCACACCCCCTTCACGGCCAATGCCCGATTGCTTGGCCCCACCAAACGGTGTGCGCAGATCGCGCAAGAACCAAGAGTTGACCCAGGACAAACCGACTTGCATGCGTTGGGCCACGCGGTGGGCACGCGACACGTCGCGCGTCCAGATGGCGGTGGCCAAGCCATATTCGTTGTCATTGGCTTTGGCCAACACTTCTTCCTCGGAGTCGAAAGGAGCGATGTGGCAGCAAGGGCCAAAAATTTCTTCTTTGATGACGCGGGCGGTTTCAGGCAAGCCAGTCCAGATGGTGGGTTGCACCCAAGCGCCGCCTTTCAAGGCTGCGCCCATGTCGGGGACACCGCCACCGGTGATGAGGGTGGCCCCTTCTGCCATGGCCAGTTGGTAATAGGATAAGACTTTGTTTTGATGTTCTTGGCTGATGAGTGGGCCCATGCCGGTGGCTGCATCTTCAGGTGGGCCCAGCTTCAAGCCTTCAGCACCCTTTTTCATGGCGGCGACAAACTTGTCAAACAAGGGGCGTTCCACATAGACACGCTCGGTGCCCAAACACACTTGGCCGCAGTTGGCAAACACCGAGCGCATGGTGCCCTCAATCGCAGCATCAAAGTCGCAATCAGCAAACACGATGGCGGCGTTTTTGCCACCCATCTCGAGGCTGACCGGACGTGCGCCCTTGGCCGCGGCTTTCATGATGACTTCACCGGTGCGTGTTTCGCCGGTGAAGGTGATGGCGTTCACTTGGGGGTGCGTGGTGACAAATTCACCGGCAGAGTTGGGTCCAAAACCATGCACCACGTTGTAGACGCCTGGGGGAATACCTGCTTCGTTCATCACCTTGCCCAGCAAGGCGGCGGTTTGGGGTGTTTCTTCCGAGGGTTTGACCACCACGGTGTTGCCACAAGCCAAGGCCGGGCCCACTTTCCAAGTCATTAGCAGCAAGGGCAGGTTCCATGGGCATATCACACCCACCACGCCCACAGGGCTTCGGTAACCGTAGTTGATGGCGGTCTTGCCATCGGGCGTGGTCATCTCGAAAAATTCGGTGGGCACGTTCTTCACCACATCGGCAAAGATTTTGAAATTGGCAGCACCGCGAGGAATGTCCAAGTGGCTGGCCAAACTACGCGGTTTGCCGGTGTCGGCACACTCGGCATCGACAAACTCATCAAAGCGGCGGGTGATGCCATCGACCAAAGCATAGAGGCGCTCGACGCGCTCGGCCACGCTCATGCGTCCCCAAGGTCCGTTCAAGGCGGCATGGGCGGCTTCCACAGCTTGGTTGACATCCGCCGCACTGGCTTCGTGCACCATGGCGATCACTTCGCCAGTGACAGGCGAGCGTTTCTCGAAGGTTTTCGGGCTGGCGGTGTAAGCACCGTTGATGAAGTTATGGATCTGTTTCATTCTTCGCGTTATCAGGGTTTCAAATGCAAGGCCGCAAGACCGGCTTGGGCGATTTCTTCGTCTTGTGCTTCACTGCCGCCCGAGACGCCAATACCGCCCATGCGAGCGCCTTGGTGGACGATGGGCAAGCCGCCGCCAAAAGCAACAAAACGCGCACGCAACACCAATCCTTGCCCGACAGCGGGCGAGTGGTGTTTCAGGGCTTCGGTCCACTGGCTGGTGGGCAAACCAAAGCTGGCAGCGGTGTAAGCCTTATCGAGCGCAATGTCGATGGAATGCAAAGGCGCACCATTCATTCTTAAAAAACCCACCATGAGGCCCGCCGCATCGGTGAGGGCAATGTTGACCAACAGGTCCAAGGCTTGCGCCTTGGCGACCGCCGCAGCGAGTGCGGTTTGCACGGCGCTGTGGCTGATATTGGAACTGCTGACAGAGATGGGGTGGTCGCTCATGGTGTGTCTTTCGGTGACTTCAAATCAGGTGTAAACCTCGGTGAATGAAGGCACGGCGTCACCGGTGTGATAGAAGATGCCGGTCCACAACTTGTCTTCTGTCCAGGTGGTCACAGGGCGATCGGGTTGGGCCAAATAGCCCAAGCCAGCGAAGGTTTCGTTGCGGTTTCCACTTGGGTCAAAGAAGTAAATGGTTTCGCCGCGCGTGATGCCATGGCGTGTCGGTGCCACATCAATTTTGGTTTTCGACTTGGCCATCACATCGGCTGCTTTCAACACATCGTGCCAAGAGTCGAGGAAGAAAGATGCATGGTGAAAACCTGCACGTTGGCCGCCAACAAAAGCGATGTCGTGGGGGGTGTTGGTGCGTGTCAACCACGAGGCGGCTTGAATCGCACCGTTAGGGCCGACCACCACTTGTTCAACCAAATAGAACTCCAACACTTCGCACATGAACTTGGTGTTGTCAGCCACATGGTTGGTGCCGGTTTCGGGGTTGAGTTCGCACATCAACAGCACATGGTCTAGCCAGTGTGCGCCTGCGCCGTGGATGGAATCGGGCCAAGGATCGGGGTTGGTGGTGCCCACTTCGGTGCCCACGTACTCTTTCATGGCATAGAGGCGCATTTCATGGCCGCTGGGCAAATGGAATTGCAACATGCGCCCCGTGGATGGCAAGCTGCCTTCGGCCAACATCACGGTTTTGATGCCATACGCTTGGATCTTGCTTTGCAGTGTGTCCAAGTCTGCGTCTTGACGAACTTTGTAAGCCACATGGTCCATACCGGCTTGGTCAGAGGGTTGCAGGATGACTGAATACTTGTCCCATT
This sequence comes from Bordetella parapertussis, assembly GCA_945873925.1. GTDB lineage: Bacteria > Pseudomonadota > Gammaproteobacteria > Burkholderiales > Burkholderiaceae_C > Limnohabitans. The sequence goes on along the minus strand of CAMCES010000020.1, from coordinate 21,355 downwards.
CGTCCCAGCACTTCAAGTACACGTTGCCGTGCTTGTCTTCCATGGTTTTGATCATGCCAACTACTTTTTCGTAGTGCTTCACGGCAGCTGCCATGTCCATCACTTTGAGGGCCACATGCCCAATTCGCATCACACTCATCTCAGTCTCCTGGTTTTTCTCAAGTTGCAATTTGGTTTGTTTGCACAAACCCACGGGAAAACGGTTTTTCAAATTTGCCAGCCACCTCCAACTTGACCGCGCAAGTGGGGGCGACACGACACGCCAAGGTGTAGCCCTGGGCTTCTTCTTCAGCGCTCACATGGGCGCGGCTGACCGGACCCAGCGTCGTGGTTGAGCCTTCCAAAATCTTCACTTTGCACACACCACAGCCGCCGTTCACACAGCCCACCGGAATGCCTTTGCGACCCAAGCGCAACATGCCCTTGAGCAGGCTTTCATCGCCAGCGCAAGGAAAGCTTTCATTGGTTTGGGCGATGTGCACTTGCACCTTGGGGCGGGTGTCGAAAATCATGGCTTGATCCTCAGACCCGCTTGAACAAGGGGCTGCGCACTTGTTCGGCGTCAGCCGCTGACAAGAACTTTTCGGTGTAGATGTCACGCTCGTACAAGCGGCCTTGCATCAAGGCGGCAATGCAGGCTTCGATCATCACGGGAGGACCGCACAAATAGGCTTTGTGGCCCGAGAAGTCGCCATTGAAATGCGCTTTGGCCACGTCATGCACAAAGCCTTGCGCGGTGTGGGCTGCACTGCCTTCAGACAAAGCGGGCACATAGGTGAAGTGCGGGTGTTGTTGTGCCAAGGCTTTGAACTCGGCGTCGTAATACAACTCGTCAGCGCTGCGCTGGCCATAGACCAGGGTCATGGGTTCGGTGCTGCCGTGTTCCAGTAAATCCAAAATCATCGAGCGTGGGCTGGACAAGCCCGAGCCACCGGCCATGAAGATGAGCGGTTGTTTGGCGCTCTTTCGCACCAAGAAACGACCGTAGGGGCCTGACATTTTCAAACTGTCACCCACCTTCAATTGGCTGTGCAACCAAGTGGTGGCTTTGCCGTCTTTCAAGATGCGCACATTGAGTTCGATTTCACCGGTCTCTTTCACCTGCTTGGGTGAGTTGGCGATCGAGAAGGCACGACCGCCCTCGATGCCAGGTATTTGCACTTGCACATACTGGCCCGCTTGAAAATGCAGGTGCGCGTCCAACTTCAGATAGATGGCTTTGATGGTGGGGGTCAGGTCGACGATGCGCGAAACCGTGGTGGCATGGTCTTGCACCGGGATGATTTCGGCGTCGTGGTCTTCATCGATGTCGGCTTCGATGGTGGTGTCCGAATTCAAAGTGGCACAGCAGGCCAAAGTTTTGCCGTCGTCTCGCTCGAAGTCCATCAAGGCAAAGGGATTGGCCGCGCCATGGTCCACGTCACCGTTTTCCACCGAGACCTTGCACGTGCCACACAAGCCATGGCCACAGGCGTGGGGAATGTAGATGCCTTGACGCAGCGCCGCATCCAAAATGGTTTGACCGTCCTCCACTTCAATGGTGGCGCCCAAGGGTTCCAAGGTGAGTTGATAGCTCATGGTGTGTCCTAGAAAGCCTGGCGTCCAGCACGCACTTGGCGCTTGATGCCTTCAAGCGCAGGCGTTTTGAAACGGATGAGGGATTTGTGGCCCAAGCCATGGTGCTCCAAAGACTTGCCAAAGTCGGGCTTGAATTTTTTGTTCGAGCTGGTCCACTCCACGCGCTGCCAATCGATTTGTTCAAACTCGGGGTGCTCGCCATACAAGTCGGGCAAGACGTCGCGCACCAAAGCCCCGAAGGGCATGTCGGGTGGCAATGGCACACAAAACGGTGCGCAGTACATCAGGTGGTTGTCCCAGCCCAGGTAAATCAAGCGGTTGCCGTAGAACAAGTCTTCGGTGTCGGCTTGACGCAAGGGGTAGTCACCGATGGTGAGCAAACCATCGGGGGGCAGCACCGCGGTGCGGTCAGGTACCTCTCTACTCATCGCTGGCTCCTTCGGGGGCGTCATTGCCGCGCCACTTGCTGAAGTTGCTCTTGTCTTGGCTGGTGCTGAAGTCGCCGTTGTCTTCGCCGCCGTTGACACCGTAGTAACGCAACACTTCACGCACTGGGCTGTCCCCAGGCGAGGCTGGGTTGATGTCGTCGGGGTAGCAATTGCCTTGGTAAATCTGGTGCACCGGCAACCACGACTGCACGTATTTGCGCGGCTCGTAGTCGAAGATCTCTTGGCAGTGGTTGCTGCAGAAGTGGTACTTCATGCCGTGGTAAGTGCTTTCGCGGTAAGCGATTTGTGTGGGGTCACCGGGCTCGGTGAACAACATCGGCACCGTGCACACCTGGCACAACATGGGCAACACTTGGTTGAACCAACGACCTTCTTTTTTCTGCTCTTTGGACCAGTGGTCAAAGCGCGAGCGGTAGTAGCGGTCGAAGGTGTCGGGGTAACGCTCGGACAACCACTTCATCTCGTCTTCGCTGGGGATCCATGTGTGGAATGCGGCAGCGTGGCTGTATTGGTAGAACGTGGCCCATGCTTGGTGGCTGATGTGATCTTTGCCTTCGCAAGCATCTTTCCAACCTTTGGGTTCGCGGATGCCGTAGCGGGCCAAGTCTTTGAACAAAGCACCGCCATTGCTTTCGGCGTACATCTCCCAGGCTTCTTTCCAGCTCATCACGCGCTTGGGCAGCATGTAGTCTTGCATCATGGCCACCAAGGTGAGCAAGCGGTAGCCGCGCCAGAACCACTTGTCGATCCAACGCTGCACGATGGGCACGTTGGCCGGGTCTTGTTCCAGCATGAACTTGATGCACTCGATCCCTAAAGTCATGTGGCGTGACTCGTCTGACTGGGCCGAGAAACCAAAGGTGACGGTGGAGATGTCACCGTTGTGCGCAGCACCCGACATGAAGGGCACGAACAACAAATTGGTCAGCACGTATTCAAACGAGAAACTCACGGCGGTCAAGAACTCGAACGGGCCGCCTGTGAAAGCGTCTTCGAAGAAGGACTTGGGCACCGACAAATACCACATGTTGTCAAACCAGTGGTTGGACGAATGCATGCCGTTGAAGTACTTGTTGTAGTGAGATATGGCGTGGGTTTCGGTTTGGAAATGGCGCAATTCGTCGATGGCTTGCATTTGCGCAGCCACCCGGGCACCGGCACCCGTGAACTGACGACCCACGTGTTGGAAACCACGGTGGGCGTAGTACTCCAGCGGTGTGACCCCTTGGATGAACAGTTTCAAGGCGTTGATGTAACGCGCATCACTGACACCCAACTGGCCGTTGTTTTGTGCGAAGGAGTCGATCACCGCGTAAAGCTTCTTGTCCTTTTCGCCCTGGTATTTCCAGTAAGCGTCCATGGTCAAGCGGAACGGGTCTTCCCATTTGTCCCAGTCGTGGATCTTGATGCCCTCGTACTTGTCATAGGGAAACACCTTGTCCATGGGTTGGTAGGTGGTGTCCCAATGCAAGCCACGCGTCATCGCGGCATAGCGGTCTTTCAGACCTAACTTTTTCTTTTTGACGGGTGCGTCCATACGGGTCTCCTGGTGGTTTTTATTTAGGCAAGGCCAACCGCTTCGCGGTCGCTGATGGGGAAATAGGCGCGGTGCAAGATGTCCGGATCGGCTTTCAAGTTGTCGGGGCCACCGTCGTAGGACACGCGACCCCTGGACATCACATACACATGGCTCGACAAGCCCAACGCCAGTTGCGTGAACTGCTCAATCAACAAAACGCCAATGCCGCTGGCGGCGATCTCGCGGATCACCGGGACCAAGCGACTGACGATGGACGGGGCCAATCCAAAAGAGAGCTCGTCAATCAGCAAATAGCGCGGTGACACCACCAAGGCTTGTGAGATAGACACCATTTGTTGTTGACCGCCAGACAAATCACCGGCGGCTTGGTTCAAGCGGGTTTTCAATTCGGGAAAGAGTTCCAACACCCGTTCAATCGATTGGTTCAAGGCGCTGCTGGACAAACCACCACCGGCCACTTGCAGGTTTTCTTTGACCGTCAGTTCGCGCAGCACCTGGTGGCCTTCGGGCACGGTGGCAATGCCGTGGCGGCGAATCTCGTCGCTTTCCAATCCCTTCACGTTGTGGCCATCCAGCCAAACATCGCCAAAGGCGGGCTCGACCACGCCCGAGATGCCCAGCACGGTGCTGGTTTTGCCCGCGCCATTGGGTCCCATGAGTGCAGTGACCATGCCGGGTTTGACCTCGAGCTTGATGCCGTGCACCACGGCCTTGGTGCCACGCACCATGACCAGGTTGTCGATTTTCAAAATGCCAGAGGTTGTGCTCATGCCTGGACTCCCAATTCCTCGAAACTGCCTAAATAGGCTTTTTGCACTTCAGGGTTTTGCAAGACATCGTGGGTTGGACCCAAGGCCAGCAACTTGCCAAAGTCCAACACCATGGTTTCTTCGCAGCAAGCGGCAATCAACTCCACATCATGGTCAATCAAGAACACCTGGGCACCGCAATAAGCAGGAATCCCACGAATGACTTCTTCCAAGTGCTTAGTTTCTGTTTCAGACATGCCTGCACCGGGCTCATCCAACATCACCAACTCGGGCTTGCCAATCAGGGCTTTGGCAATCTCGGCCAAGTGGCGCTCTTGCGTAGACAGGTTGCTGCCCTTGCGGTGAATGCGTTTGCTCAAACCCACATAGTCAATGGCTTGCGCCACGGCATGGTCTGACATGTCTTTGTCAATGAAACCCGCATGGTCGGCGATCGCTTCAACGTTTTCCCAAAGCGTCAAGTCGTCGGCGATTTGGTCGGTTTGAAAAGTACGGCGCAAGCCAAACAACGCGCGTTTGTGCGGGGCCAAGCCAGTGAGCTTGCGGCCGTTGACGCTGACACTGCCTTGCATGGGTGTGACAAATCCAGACAGCACATTCAGCAAGGTGGTTTTGCCCGCGCCGTTGGGACCGATCAAGCCAGAAATGCCGCATTTCAAAGTGACGGTCAATTCGTTGATGGGCTTGACGCCACCGAATTGGACTGTGAGGTTGTGGATGTCAATCATGTGGACAAGCCCTCAACGGTAAGAAGCAAAGGGTTTGGGGAATCGCTGGTCGATGCGTTGGCGAATCGGCAGCATCAAGCGGTAGCTGGCGATTTCAATCAGCACCTTGGCCAGCATGGCGCCCCAAATGATGGACAGGGCCACGCTGTGATCCACATCAAACACGCCGTGTGCAATCCAAGCCACAAAGTAGCCAATGAACACCCAGTTCAAGACGCGTTTGATGAGCCGGTGGTCGGGCATCAAGCCCATGCCTTCGATCAAACGCGACAAGCGCAATGACAGCCATGCTTCGGCGTCTTCGGCACCGTCTTGCACTTTTTTGCCAAAGAAACCCAGCAACAACCAGCACACACCCGGGATGACCATGCGAAATAACAAGGCGATGAGCGCAATGAAGAAAGAACCGGCGAAGCTGGCTTGCTCGTAATGGGCACACAGCAGTCCCACCGCAATGGCAATGAGTCCCCAAGTGACTGTGCCTTCAATGATGCGGCTCATGCGCACGAATTTGTAATAGTCGGCCAGTTGTCCGGCCAAGCCTTTGCGGCCTTGAATCAGTGACACCAACAAGGCGAAACCAAAAAACACGTTCGACAAATTGCCGTCCACCCCATGGTCGTTCAGCAAAGCAGGCAGGGCACGGATCAGCAAACCCGCAAACAAGCAACCGACCCAGTTGTAGACACCGCCGACAACCACCAAGGCATAGAGCAAGATGGATTGGCTGACGGGGAAGCCCGTGTTGTCAAGCTGGCCATTCAAACCGGCCAACAAACCCCCAGCCAAACCCGCCAAGAAACCACCGATGGTGAAGGCCCAGGCTTTGTAGCTAAATACGCTGACACCGGCTGCAATGGCGGCGGCTTCAGACTTGCGAATCAAGGCCCAGGAGCGACCTGCTTCGGTGGCGCGAAGCCACTCTAGCCAAGACAAGCCAGCTGCCAACCAAGCAACGGCATAAAGAAAATAGCTGCTGTCGCTGACGGCGATCCAAGGGCGTTCAATCAAGGCGCGTTGACCATCGACCACTTTGCCGGTCCAACCGGGGCCACCATCAGGAAAGCCAATCACATTGACCGCGACTTGGAAAGCAGCTGCCACCATCAAGGTGAGCAAGGCCAAGTACAAACCGCGCATGCGCAGGGCGGGCAAGCCCACCAACAAACCAAACACCGCGGCCACCACAGCGCCGATGAGGAGGGCCAATTCAAAGGGCAGGGACAAGCCATGCACCAAACGCAAACACACCCAGCCGCCAACACCGCTGAGCGCGAACTGGGCCAAGGACACCATGCCCAATTGACCATAGAGCAAAGACACGGTGGCGGCCACCAAACTCAGGCAAGCGACGGTGGTGAAGGTGTTGAGCCAATAGGCCGAGAACAAATACGGGCCCAGTAAACCAAACACCGCCAAGGTGATCAGGATGGGCGTGATGCGCCGCAGGGGTGAGCCTGGTGGGATATCGGGTTTGTCTTTGTCGCGTGCCATGGGTTGTTCTGTGAAACGGGTTTATTCGAGATGGCTGTTGTCACGTGACAAGCCAATGCCTTTGCGTTGCTGCCACAAGATGGCCAAGATGGCCACGACAAAACCGGTGGCCGAGCCATAGCGAGAAATTTGCGGCAACAAGGTGGTGAGGGCTTCAATCACGCCAATCAGCAAACCACCCAGCACGGTCATGGGCAAGGACACCAAGCGACCGACCACGGCAGCGGCCATCGCGGGGATGACCAAGAATGTGAGGACGGTAGGGTTCAAGCGCACCATGTTGCCCATGAACAAGCCGGTGATGCCAGCAAACACACCGGCGATCGTCCAAGCCCAGGTGTCGACGTTTTTAACGCGCACACCCAATAAACCGCTGAGCACGCGGTTGCTTTGCAGGGCGCGCATGCGCAAGCCCAAAGGGGTTTTGGCCAGCAGCCACAACATGCTGATGGTCATGGTCGTCGCCAACACCAAAGCCAGCAAACGCGTGTAGCTGATCAGGCGGCGACCGTCAAATTCGAGTCCACCACTGTCGGTGGGCAATACCAAGCGACGGGGATCGTCTCCCCAATACCATTGCGCCATGCCCATCACCATCAAGGCAAAACCCAGGGTGGCCATGGCCCGCACGATGCGGTCTTGGTGGGTCAGGCTGGGCGCGATGAAGCGCCCATAAGCCCATGACAAAAACGTCGCCACGAAAACACCTGCGACCCATCCCATCCAATCGGCGTATTCCAGGTCGATGACTTGCCAGCAGACCATGGCGGCCAAACCGCCAAGTGCACCGTAGGCGAAATTCACCACACCGCTGGCTCGGTAGAGCACCACCAAGCCCACGCCTGAGAGTGCATACACCGCGCCAACACTGATGCCGACAACAAGAAAGGGAAGCAGGGTTTCCATGGTTTCAGTTTTTTAGAGTGGACGTGCGCTTACTTGGCCACGCCTGTTTTGGCTTCATAGGCCAAGACATCGGCCAAATCAGCATCCTTGGCTTGGAAGCAATTGGCGGTTTGCAGCTTGAAGCCACCGCCTGTCAACAAAGCCACGCGACCGTTGTGGTTGGCTTGGTGACGCTCACCTTCACCGAAGTACCAAGGGGCGCACAGCATGTCTGTTTTTACGTTCTTGATGCCGCGAGCAGCGTTCAAGAAAGCTTTTCGGTCGATGTCGCCTTTGATGCCCAACATGGCGTTGGTGGCCACTTGTGCAGACAAATAACCAGCTTGTGAGAAAGAGTCGATCGGGTCTTTCTTGTTGCCGTACTTGGCCATCACTGCCAACCAGTTTTTGGTGTCGGCACCGTCTTTGTCCAGGGGTTCGAGTTCCATGTGGACATACAACTTGCCATCCCAGTACTTGCCAGCCGCTTTGGGCATTTCGGTGTGGTAAGCCGATGTTGGCAGACCCCATTTGATGGACTTGCCCATGTCTTGCTGTTCAGCAGCGGTCAGGATGGGCAGCATCATGCCGCGGGGCATGCCCAACACGATGCCGTCAGGCTTGGAAGCTTGTGCTTGCAAGACGATGGCGTTGCCGTCGAGTTGACCTGGATCGAAAATCACTTGCTTGACGGTCACGCCGTTGGCTTTGCCCCAGCTCTCCACGCCGCCACACACCCAGTCGCCAAAACCGGGAATGCCGGGGGCGATACAGGTGATGTTTTTCAGCTTGAAGGTGTCAGCGATGTACATGGCAGCGCTGATGGTGGATTGGCGAGGACCTTGGTTGAAAGGCGCATAGTTTTTGCCATAGAAGCATGCACGAGGCACGCCTACACCAGCCACCACAGCCACGCCTTCTTGTTCGTACAGTTTGTTGTTGGCACCGCATTCCACGAAGGAGGTGGAACCAACCATGCCCACCACCTTGGTGTCTTTCACCAATTTGGAAGCCGCTTGTGCTGCCACTTCAGGGTTCCATGCGTCGTCTTGAACCGTGTAGTTCACAGGACGGCCATTGATGCCACCGTTGGCATTCACACATTTGAAATAAGCCTCGGCAGAACGGGCGGCAGAAGAGAAATCTTCAGGGCCGGTTTTACCCACGATGGCACCAATTTGAATGGGTTCGCCAGTGGCTTTTTTGCCGTTGCTCATGCCGCAACGGTCTTGCGCTTGCGCACTGACGCTGAAGCCTGCAGCAGCTACCAAGCCGAATGCAAGAATGAATTTGTGTTTCATGTGAACGAGTCTCCTGTTTGTTTCTTGAGCCCAATAACTGGCCATGACACGCGAATGTGGGCTAGCAACCCGCGTGAAAGTTTGGTGTGTCGCTTCAAGGATGCTGCGCTCCACCATTCCATTCTTCAAAGTTGTGTTCGTCTTGTGAGCCGTCAAACAAACCACTGTCAGCAGCTTGTGAAGCGGGCAGGCGCCAGCCGTGGCGTTGGGCACTGCTGGCAGCTTGCGCACTGTGTTTGTCGGCATCGAGGTTGAAAATATGTTGACAAGGCAGGCTGCAAAAACAGCGACCTTTCAGGGTGCTGGCTTGTGCAAGTGCTTGTGCACCATCCATGCCAGGCACAGGCAGTTGACACGTGCCGCACAACACCGGTGCGGTGGTTTCTTGCGGGCGCTGGCCGTGGGCCACTTGGTGTCCCAAGCCCATCATGTGCGGGCGGAACAGGGCGTCAAAGGTGCCGGGGTATTTCTCACTCAGCCAATTCAGTGCAGCGGCATTCGGGGCCCACACGTGCAGGGGCAAAGCTGCGCTGTAGCGGCACAAACGCAGCCATGTTTGGTGACTGACATGGGCTTGTTGCTCGTTGGCTTGCTGCCAATGGCGGGGCAAGGTCAGACCCAAGGATTTCCAAGCGTCAAACACTTTGGCCAGGGGTTGTGCCACATGCATGGCCCACACTTCCAGCCAGCTGTGGCTGTGGTAGGGCAGCATGTAGTCTTGCATCACGGCCACCAAACTGCTCAGGCGCACGCTGCGCCAAAACCATTTGTCGATCCAGGCTTGCACCAGGCGCAAGTTGGCAGGATCTTGCTGAACCAGAAAAGCCACCAAAGCTTGACCGGCCACTTGGTGACGCACTTTGTCGGACTGCGCTGTGAGGCCTGCACTGGACGTGGACATGTCACCGTTGTCGGCAGCCGCTGACATGAAGGCCACATGCAAGGTGTTGCTGATGATGGTGTTGTAGCCCACGGCCGTGGCCACCAAAAACTCAAATGGACCAGCGCTTTGCAAATCATCGGCATAGGACTTGGCCACTGACAGCATCCAATGGTGGTCAAACCATTCGGTGAAGCTGTGCATGCCGTTGAAATACTTGTTGAAATGCGAGGTCGCGTGGATTTCAACTTGGTGGTGTCGCAAATGATCAGCCGACTGGAATGCGGCATCCGTCAGACCCAGCTGGCGTGCAACACGGGCATAACCACGGTGGGCGCTGTACTCGATGGGGGTGAAGGCCTGCAACAGCAGCTTGATGGCATTCGCATACCGCGCATCCGAGAGGCCGAGTTGGCCGTTGTTTTGCGCAAAGGCATCGGTGATGGCATACAGACGTTTGTCTTTGTCGCCTTGCAATTTCCAATACTGTTCCAGCGTGGGTTGCAAGGGTTGACGCAGTGCCGACCAATCATGGATGCGGATACCTTCCAGGCTTCGCGCTGGAAACACTGCATCGGGCTGGCTGACGGGCCAAGCCAAATCGCGGGTCAGGGCTAGCAGGCGTTGGGTGCGGTTCATGGCAGGGTGTTTGACCGTGGTGTCCATCTTGAAGACCTGTGTTTCAGTGGTTCCAGCTCAAGGTGAACTGGTCATCGTCTTCATCGATATGGCCCGACAAGGTCACCAAATTGACTTGCATTTGTTGCAAGTCGTAGCGTTGACCCAACTGCTCTTCAATGGTTTCGCGTTTGATGACCAAGGAGTTGGGCGCGTCAATCTTCACCAAGCCAGGTGAGTACACGGCGGTGGCGTTGGGGTTGTCGGCCAAGATGGCATCCACCACCGGACGGGATTCCTCGTTGACTTGGAATGCGATGAAAACGTTGGACATGACAGTTCCTTGATAGGGTGCTCAGGCGCTCAGGCCCAGTTTTTTGCAACGGGCTTGGAATTGCGTGAACACGTCTTCCAAGGTGGACGCACCTTTGTCACCCAGCGCCATCTGCGCAATTGGCACCAAGGCGTCATGCATGCGTTGGGACCAGGCTTGTGTCCATTCGTTGATGAGTGCTTTGTTGGCCTCGGATTCAGCCGCTGCGGTTTTCACCACGGCATCCACCCAGCGGTTGGACTCTTCGTGCCACTCGACCATGAAGGCACTCAGCATGGACACCGCAGTACCACCGCTCAAAGCCACATGGTCGTCAATGAAATGTCCAAAGATCAAGGGGTAGAGCAAGCCGTCGATGGCCAGGTTTTGCGCGACAAAAATTTCAAACGGATCGCGCACCACAAAACTGTCTTCCACCAAATGACGCAAGGCCTGCCATTGCGGCGCCTTCAGCCAAGCTTCTTTGCCAGCATCAAGCACACTGGGTTCGTCCAAGGCCAAACCCAAGCGGGTGATGTACTGGGCCACGCCCAGTTCGTCCATGGCATGCAAGCTGGCGGGTGCGGTCAAGGCCGTGCCATAGCCATAGGCGGCGATCATGCAGTTGTTCATGTTGCCGCCCCAAGCCACATGGCGAATGGGGATGATGACTTGGCATACTTTGTCGCGCAGGTCGTCAGGCATTTTGTTGATCAGGTCGCGCGACTCCACGAATTGGTAACTCGACTCCATCGCGTCTTGTTGACGGGCGCGGGCCATGGTCCAGGTGCCGTAATAAAACTGGCGCGGGTCTTTCAACACATACCAATCGGCCAACACCACCTTGGAGCGAGAAGCGTCAAACAACTCGTACTCGGGGTCCCAAGTGGGGCGGTAGTGAAAGTTGCTGGTGGCTTGGGCACCGAAGGTGGCTTCTTGGTAGCGCGTGGCCGGTTTGTCGTCCCCGACATAGCGGGCGACGTGTGAAAACGTGTTGCGCAGGGGTTGGATTTCCCGGGCTTGCAGGTCGACGGTCATGGTGTCTCCGTGTTGCGAAGGTCGTTGAGGGAAGGGGCGCGTTCGTCTTCAGGGCCCAGAAATTCGACTTGGTGTTTTTTGCAAAACTCATCAAATTGATCGCGTTTCAGCGTTAACTCGGCGCTCAAGTCGGGCCAGCCGATGGCGAACTCGAATTGGACAAATTCGCTGTCCTGGGGACTGGTGACGCGAACAAATTTGCGGTGCAGCACGGGCGACTCTTCGGCAGTCGTTGTGGCGGCAGAGAATGGTTGTGATGACATGGCAACCTCGTTTTGATGACATGGTCTATCAGCACAGATTGCGCCAACTTCTCAAAACAAGCTGTTTTTTATCGATAAAACAGGGTTTTCACCAATAAAAGCCCTTCCATTTGAGTTGTTTGGGTTCCCAAAATACGAAATTCCTACTTTGTCTTTGAAAAACGGGGTTTTAAAAGTGATTTTTTCATGAAATCATGCGTTTTTATGTTCATCATTTGATGAAGTTGAGCTGGATTGGGGCTAACCCTTGGCCACAAAGTTTGTGTTTATCTCGATAATTTCTGCATGAGCACCCCTTTGCCTCCACTGCCTTCTGATGCAGACTTGCGCCGTTTGGTGCAGTTCTCCAGCAGCGACGGCCGCATTTGGTTGGCTGGGCAACGCATGTTGTTGCTGCACGCGGCAGCCCTGGGATCTTTGCGTCGTGAACTGATGCAAAGCATTGGCCATGAAAAAACCAGACGCTTGCTGATGCGCACCGGTTATTCGGCGGGCGAGAGCGACGCTGCCTTGGCGCGTCAAGTGCGTGGAGACGCCCCTATGTTCAGCATGTTTTCAGTGGGGCCGCAATTGCACATGTTGGAGGGCGCGGTGCAAGTCACGCCTTTGAAGTTTTCGCAAGACATGGCGAAAAACCAATTCGAAGGTCTTTTTCGTTGGGACCATTCGTGGGAAGTGGAAACCCATGTGCGTGACTTTGGCTCGCAAGACCATCCCGCGTGTTGGATGTTGTTGGGTTATGCCACGGGATACACCAGCGCTTTTTTTGGTCGGCGCATTTTGTTCAAAGAGACACAGTGCACCGCCTGCGGCTTTGACCACTGCCTGATTGAAGGTCGCTTCAAAGCCGATTGGCCCGATGGAGACGAGATGGAGGCGGATTACGCGCCTGACGCCATGCTGGTCGAGTTGCAAAACTTGAAAGAACAAGTGGAGGTGATGCGCGACAACCGTCCCCCCGAAGACGACATGGGGCCCTTGTTGGGGCGTTCTAAAAGCTTCATGGCGGCCACCGAGTTGTTGCGCAAAGCCGCTGGGACCCAAGTCACGGTGTTACTCACTGGTGAAACCGGGGTGGGCAAAGAGCGTTTTGCACGGGCCTTGCATGCCTTGAGTGACCGCGCCAGCCAACCTTTTGTCGCCATCAACTGCGCTGCGTTGCCGCCTGATTTGATCGAATCGGAATTGTTTGGTGCTGAAAAAGGCGCTTACACAGGCTCTGGGTCGGCTCGGGCTGGACGTTTTGAGCGTGCCGATGGTGGCACCTTGATGTTGGATGAATTGGGTGAACTGCCTTTGCCCGTGCAGTCCAAGTTGCTGCGGGTTTTGCAGGATGGTGTGGTGGAGCGTTTGGGCGGCACCGCCACACGGCGCGTCAATGTGCGCGTGGTGGCCGCCACCAACGTCGATTTGAGTGCGGCCGTGGCCCAAGGCAAGTTCCGACAAGACTTGCTGTACCGCTTGAATGTGTACCCGATTCGCGTGCCGTCCTTGCGCGAACGCGGCGAAGACATTGAGGTCTTGGCCCAGCATTTATTGCAGCGGTTTTCCGAGCGGCACAACAAAGCCTTGGCCGGTTTCAGCGACCGAGCCTTGGAAGCATTGCGCCACCATGACTGGCCGGGCAATGTGCGCGAATTGGAAAACCTGATCGAACGTGGCGTCATCCTCACAGGCCACGGCGAATGGGTGGATGTAGAGCGCTTGTTCCCCGCTTTGCCCAGCCCAGCTGACAACCAAGCTGGCAGCACGGTCAGCAAAACCGGACGGTTGGCCAAAGGGGGTTCCAACCAGGGTCAGGCCTTGTTAAATGAATTGGTGGAACGCAAGCTGTCTTTGAACAACTTGGAACACATGTTGATTCAAGAGGCTGTGGAGCGCAGTAATGGCAATATTTCGGCTGCCGCTCGCTTGCTGGGTTTGACGCGGCCACAACTGAGTTACCGCTTGAGCAAAATCAGCGACGACAATGCTTGAATTGCATTCATTGAAACACCATGGCCAAGCGTTCTTTCATTTCTGACAACGACCCGGAACTCACTCAAGACGTGGGCATGGGCAATGTGGTGGATTTATCCCGTACCCTGATTGAGCGAACCTACAACCAACTGCGCTTGGACATCATTGAGGGGCGTTTGACACCCAACGAAAAACTCCGCGTTGAACATTTGAAGAGTCGCTATGCCGTGGGTGCAGGCACTTTGCGCGAAGCCATGTCGCGTCTCATCAGCGATGGTCTCATCGTTGCCGAAGGTCAACGCGGTTTTCGAGTGGCACCCATCGCCATTGAAGATTTGGAAGACATAACTCGAACGCGCATTCAATTGGAAATTGAAGCCCTGCGTCGATCCATTCAACGTGGCGATCAAGCGTGGCGCAGCAAGCTCACCGAGGCTCATGACGAACTGGATGCTTTGGGAAACCCAGGGGAAACCGTTGATCGCAAGCAATGGGAATATTTGAACGCTCGATTTCATTCGGTGTTGATCGAGTCCTCTGCCTCGGCATGGACCTTGCGGTTTTTGGACATGTTGTCGCGCCATGGTGAGCGCTATCGGCGCTTGGCCATCAGTTTGAAATTGCCAGGGCGCGATGTGCAAGCGGAGCACCGAGATCTTTTCAGCAGTGCGGTGTCAGGCAATGATGTGCGGGCGGCACTTGCCTTGGAGGCGCATATTCGGGCCACCACCGACGCACTGCGTCGTGCCATGGCCAAAGGTGTGGATGTGTTTGGCGAATAAGCTCAGTCGCGCGGCCTGAACAAAAACGCAATTTTGTTGGGCACGTTGCCGCTTTCATCTCTGGGCAGCGAACCGGTTTTTTCAACCGCGTTCAGCACGGCTTGGTCCCAAGCGGCATTGCCGCTGGACACCGATAACTTGGCCCCGATGATTTGCCCTGATGGGCTACATGTCACTTCCACTTCAGCGGCGGGGTTGCCCACCACGCTCAACAACTGGGTGTCAGAGAAAACAATGTTGGGCTTGACCTTGGCGCGTAACTTGCCTAAATAGGACGCGCTGGGGGCAGCAGCAATCGGTGCTTTGCCTTTGTCAACCGGTGTTCCCGTGGCATCTGCCAAACCCCTCAAACGCTTGACCTCTTCTTGGTATCGCGCTTCGGCTTTTTTGGCTTCTTCCTCTTTGAGCTTGGCCAGTTCTTTTGCTTTATCGGCTTTTTTGGCTTCTTTGAGTTTGGCTTCGCGCATGGCTTTTGCCTCCTTAGCAGCTTCTTCTTGGGCTGCTTTTTGTTTTTGCTTTTCGATGGCTATTTGGGCCTGGGCACTGGGCTTGGGGGGTTCAACTTTGACCGGCGGCGGTGGCGGTGGCTCAGGCGCAGGTTCTGATGCAGGCGTGGGCTTGACCTCTTCCAGCAACGACTGGAGATCTTCCCCTTTGGCCGCTACGGGTTGCGGAATCGCGGACCACAACTCGGCTTCCACACTCAGGTCTTGGGGTTGATCGCGCCATTGCACGCCCCAGGTCAGGGCCAACACCAACAACCCGTGCACGAATAAAGCCAAGAACATGGCACGCCCCCCCCCTGGAGGGGGAGGCGGTGCAAATTCCAAATGGGGTGCTGCCACGGTTAAATGCTCACTTCATTCGCTCAGGGTCACAGACAAACCGACACGTTGCACGCCCGCGCGTTGCAGACGGTCCATGAGTTTGACCACATTTTCATAAGCGATTTTTTTGTCGGCACTGATCACCACCGGTGTGGCGGCATTGCCCGCTTGCCATTGCAAGGCAATGTTGGCCACGGTGTCCATGCTGGCGTCTTGGCTGACATGGGTGCCTGCAGCCATGTCGGGCTTGCGCGACTTCACCACGATCTTGAGGTTTTTGTCTATCTCGATCGTGATCACCTGGTCAGGTACCGCGCTGGCCTTGCCCACACTCGGCACATCGATCAGGCTGGGGGTCAGCAACGGTGCTGTGACCATGAAGATGATCAGCAGCACCAGCATCACATCGATGAACGGCACCATGTTGATGTCGCTCATGGTGCGGCGGCTAGCTCGGTTGCGAACAGATGCTGTGGACATGGTGTTTGCCTCGTTCAGCGGCCAGCGGCGGCTTGTGCACCGACGTTGCGTTGCAAGATATTGGAGAACTCTTCAATGAAGGTTTCGAGCTTGTTGGCCACCCGGTCTATGTCGCGGGAGAAGCGGTTGTAGGCCAAGACCGCAGGAATCGCAGCAAACAAACCGATGGCGGTGGCGACCAAAGCTTCGGCAATGCCAGGGGCGACTTTGGCCAAGGTGACCTGTTGCAAGGCCGCCAAACCGGTGAAGGCGTGCATGATGCCCCAGACCGTACCGAACAAACCCACATAGGGTGACACCGAACCGACAGAGGCCAACATAGACAGGTTGGATTCAATCTCGTCCATTTCACGCTGCAAACTTGCGCGCATGGCGCGACGCGCACCGTCCATCAGCAAACCACTGTCGCTGATGCGCCGCTCGCGCAGTTTTTGGTATTCGCGCATGCCGCTGGCAAAAATACGCTCCATCGGGCCTGCGAGCTTGGCGTTTTGCTGGGCAGCGGCAAACAGTTCGTTCAGGCTTTTGCCCGACCAAAATTCACGCTCAAAGTCTTCGTTGAGGTTTTTCACCTCAGACAAGGACAGGATTTTGCGAAAAATAGCGGCCCAACTCAATACCGACACCAACATCAGGATCAGCACCACCGCTTGCACTACCCAACTGGCGTTGAGTAAGAGGTGAACGATTGAAAAGTCATTCATGACAAAAGCTCCAAGATTGAGGTGGGAATCCGTTCGGGTTTCAAGCTGGCAGCCTGAACCCAACCAATGCGTATCGTGCCTTCACACAACAGGCTAGAACTGCCGTTGTCTTCCAGTCGCCAGGCCTGCTGGGCAATCACCAGGCTGGCGCGGCCCTTGTCTTGCAGTTGGGCACTCACCTGCAACAAGTCGTCGAGCTGGGCAGGACGATGGTATTTCAATCGGGTCTCACTCACGACGAACATGCCGCCGGTTTCTTTTTTGAGGCCTTGCTGTTGCAAACCCAGGTGGCGCAGCCATTCGGTGCGGGCGCGCTCGAAAAACTTGAGGTAGTTGGCATAAAACACAATGCCGCCGGCATCGGTGTCTTCCCAATAGACACGCACGGGGAATTCAAAACTCATGCAGCCTCCAACAATTGGCGCAAGCGTTGGGCGGCGGTGTCCAAATCGCTCGCTGAACTGGCGGTGGAGAAACGTACATAGTCGCCGGGCGCGTGGACACCAAAATCGCGCCCTGGTGTGATGGCCACATGGGCATGCCGCATGACATGCTCAGCGAAAGCCCAGCTGTCGCTCACACCCAGGCGCTTGCAGACATCTCGACAATCGGCCCAGGCGTAAAACGCCCCGTCAGGCATCACCGGCACGTTCAGGCCCATGGCGTTGAGCTGGGGGATGAAATGGTCACGCCTGGCCTTGAAGGCGGTGCGGCGTTCTTCATACAGGGCCAAGCTGTCGGCCTCAAAGCAGGCCAAGGCGGCGTGTTGGGCCACGCTGCTCGCGCAAATGAACAGGTTTTGGGCCATGCGCTCGATCACCGGCACCAAGGCATCAGGGACCACCAGCCAACCCAAGCGCCAACCGGTCATATTGAAGTACTTGGAAAAGCTGTTGATGCTGATGACCTGGTCGTCCAGGGCCAGCGCGGTTTGACCATAAGCACTCTCATAACTGAGGCCAAGGTAAATTTCGTCGACCAAAGTGATGCCGCCGCGCTGCCTGACCAGGTGGTGGATACGGGCCAATTCAGCCGCAGCTATCGAGGTGCCTGTGGGGTTGGACGGAGAAGCCAACAACACACCGCGGGTGCGGGCACCCCAATGGGTCTCAACCTGATCGGCACTGAGCTGAAAACGCTGCTCGGGGCCCGCGGGCAACAACACCGCACGGCCATCAGCCGCGCCCACGAAATGGCGGTTACATGGGTAGCTGGGGTCGGGCATCAACACCTCGTCCCCGGCTTCGATCAGGGCCAAGCAAGCCAATTGCAATGCCGCTGACGCGCCAGCGGTGACCACGATGCGTCTGGCATGGACCTTGACCCCAAAGCGCGAGGCGTACCAATCACTGATGCTTTCTCGCAGTGGTTCGAGCCCCAGGGCGTTGGTGTATTGGGTGCGGCCATCGCGAATGGCTTTTTCAGCCGCGGCTTGCACCAGTGGCGGTGCGGTGAAATCGGGCTCGCCGATGTTCAAAAACACCATGGGCTTGTCAGTCTCATGGGCGCGCGCTGCCAGGGCCTGCGCGGCTTTGGCCATTTCCATCACGTAAAAAGGCTGGATGCGCTGGGCGCGTTGGGTCACACGCATGGGCGTTTCAGTCGGCTGCTTGGTCGGCCGACGCGACCTTGTGGGCCTTGGCTGCATGGTCAGCTTGGACCTCCAGGGCGCGCAGTTGCGGGGCCAAGCTGTTGAGTACCGCGTTGACGTATTTGTGGCCATCGGTGCCGCCAAAGGATTTGGTCAACTCGATGCATTCGTTGATCACCACGCGCCATGGAATGTCAATGCAGTGCTTCATCTCGTATGCACCGATCCAAAGCACGGCGTGTTCGATCGGGGAGAGCTCTGCCATCTTGCGGTCAAGCAGTGGCAGGATCAAGGCGTCGAGCTCGTCGGCATGGTCTGCGCAGCCATGCAACAAGGCATCGAAATGCACCGTGTCGGCTTTGTTGAAACCGCTCAACTCTCGGGTGAACAGGTCCACGTCTTCAGCGGGGTTTTTGCCCACCAGCACTTGGTACAGGGCCTGCACCGCAAAGCCGCGTGCCTTGGTGCGGGCGGCTCTGGCGCTGGCTCGGCGCATGTCGCTGGTTTTGGCGGTGGCTGCGGGGGTATCGTGTTCGCTCATGACAGGCTTTGCAGCAACAAGGCCATTTCAACCGCCACCCGGGCAGCGTCTCTGCCCTTGTCGGTTTGACGGGACACGGCTTGCGCTTCGTTGTCGGTGGTGAGGATGGCGTTGGCAATCGGCAAGCCATGGTCCAAGGCCAGCTGAGTGATGGCCGCGCCAGATTCGTTGGCGACCAATTCAAAGTGGTAGGTTTCACCTCGGATGATGCAGCCCAGCGCAATCAGAGCATCGAAATGCTGGCTTTGCGCCATGGTTTGCAAGGCGATGGGAATCTCCAAGGCACCGGGCACTTGCACCAGGGTGATTTGGTCTGCCGAGACTTTCAGTGCCTGCAGTTCATCGTGACAGGCTTTGGCCAAAGCGTTGGTGATGCTGGGGTTAAAGCGCGCTTGCACAATGCCAATGCGCAATGCACTGCCGTCCATGTCGGTTCGGGTGGCGCTCAGGTCGGGGTGGTGCATGTCATTCCTTGGAAACATAGCCGGTGATTTCCAGGCCATAGCCGGTCATGCTGGGCATGCGCCGGGGGTTGCCCATGAGACGCATTTTGTGCACCCCACAGTCGCGCAATATTTGGGCGCCGACACCGTAGCTGCGCAGGTCCATGCGGCCGCGCTCGGGGCCGTGGGCCGAACGGGCCGTGCCGTCAAACTGCGCGAGCAGTTGGTCGCCGCTTTCACCGCAATTGAGCAAGACCACCACGCCTGTGCCTTCATTGGCAATGCGTTGCAATGCCGCATCCAAGCCCCAAGAATGCATGACCCGCTGTGGCTCTAGGGCGTCGAGCACCGACAAGGGCTCGTGCACACGTGCCAAGACTTCGGTCTGAGCGCCCCAATCGCCTTTGACCAGCGCCAGGTGCACGTCGCCACTGGTCAGGTCTTTGTAGGCGTTGGCGGTGAATTCACCATGCGCTGTCAACAGGGGGCGTGCGCCCACTTTGTGGACCAAAGACTCGTTTTTGCTGCGGTAAGCGATCAGGTCGGCGATGGTGCCGATCTTTAAGCTGTGTTCGGCGGCAAACATCTGCAGGTCTGGCAAGCGCGCCATGCTGCCATCGTCTTTCATGATTTCGCAAATCACCGAGGAGGGCGAGCAGCCCGCCATGGCGGCCAAATCGCAGCCTGCCTCGGTATGACCGGCGCGCATGAGCACGCCACCCTTGACCGCTTGCAGGGGAAACACATGGCCGGGTTGCACCAGGTCGCTGGCTTGGGTGTCTTTGGCCACCGCCACTTGGATGGTGCGGGCCCGGTCAGCGGCAGAAATGCCGGTGGTCACGCCCACAGCGGCCTCGATCGACACCGTGAACGCGGTGCTGTAGACCGTGCCGTTTTGTACGGCCATGGGTGGGAGCTTTAAAAACTCGCAGCGCTCGCGGGTCAGGGTCAAGCAAATCAGGCCTCGGCCAAAGCGGGCCATGAAATTGATCGCCTCAGGCGTCACATGGTCAGAGGCCAGGACCAAATCGCCTTCGTTTTCGCGGTCTTCTTCGTCGACCAAGATGACCATACGGCCCGCTTTCATCTCGGCCAAGATGTCTTCGACCGGCGAAATACCAACAGGCGGGGTGGCGTTGGCTGCAGTGGTCATCAGGTGGCTTTCAAAGAGGGGTGCGCTGTTTGGGGCAGCAAGCTCAACATGCGCTCGACATAGCGGGCCACGGTGTCGATTTCCAGGTTCACGGCGCTGCCGGGTTTCAAGCTGCCCAGTGCCGTGTTTTGTACGGTGTGGGGAATCAAATTGATGTCGACCAAGCAAGCTGTCGAGGTGTCAGTGACCTGGTTGACCGTGAGGCTCACGCCATTGACCGTGATCGAGCCTTTGTAAGCCAAGTACTTGGCCAAGGCGGGTGGGGCCAAGACTTGCAGCAACCAACTCTCACCGATTTGGTGAAACTGGTTGACACTGCCCACGCCGTCCACATGGCCGGAGACGATATGCCCGCCCAAGCGGTCTTGGGGGCGCAGGGCTTTTTCCAAATTGAGGGGGGTGCCGACTTGGTTGAGTTCTGCGGTTTTGTCCAATGACTCGGCAGAAATGTCGATCGAGAAGACATGGCGGGCGGCATCAAAAGCAATGACCGTCATGCAAGCGCCGTTGAGGGCGATGCTGTCACCCAGACCGACATCGTCCAGGTAATGCGCAGGTGTGCTGATCTCAAGGCGTTTGCCATGATGCAAAGAGCGACCCAGGTCGTGGACGGCGGCGATGCGCCCCACGCCGGTGATGATTCCGGTGAACATGTGCTTATTTTCGCAGATCAGCGCAGGGGTCGGGCCAGGAGCCGTAAATCAGGCCCCACGGCGGTGTGGCTGATGAATTGCCAGGCCAGTTGTTGGTCAAGGGAAGACAAGGCGGGAAGCGCTGCCATGGCCTGACCAGGGCCGAGCAGTGTGGGGGCCAGATAGACCAACAATTCATCCACCAGACCTGCATTCAAGAGTGAGCCGTTGAGTTTGTGACCTGCCTCGATATGCACCTCGTTGTAAGCCCGTTGGCCCATGTTGTGGCACAGGGCTGCCAGGTCTACTTTGTCACCTGGGCCTGGGAGGCACACCACGTCGGCCCCCTTTGACTTCAAAGCCGCTTCGCGCTCGGGGTGACGCTC
>CAMCES010000019.1 GCA_945873925.1 Bordetella parapertussis | reverse complement strand
GCAATGGCAAACAACACAGCATGCCCATGTCTGCAGACGACAACCCATTGGCTGCAGGTCTGCAAGCTGGTTTGGATTTGCCCTATTCGTGTCGCAATGGCGTTTGCTGCACCTGTCGCGCCAAAGTCATGGAGGGGCAGGTCAGCATGCACAAAAATTTCACCCTGACCAGCGAAGAAATAGCCCAAGGCTTTGTGCTGTCTTGCCAAGCCAAAGCGCTGACGCCCAAGTTGGTGCTCAGCTTCGATGAACGCTAAACCTTAAACACCCAAGCGCAGGTTGTGGCAGATTTGTTTGACCGATGCGCTTTGGTTCATGGTGTAGAAATGCAAACCAGGAACGCCTGCGGTCAGCAACTGATCGCACAAATCTGTCACCACCTCTAACCCAAATGCTTTGATCGAGGCACTGTCGTCGCCGTAAGACTGCAAGCGCAAGCGAATCCAACGTGGAATTTCGGCGCCACAGGCATCTGAAAAACGCATCAATTGTGTGGAACTGATGATGGGCATGATGCCGGCCACCACAGGGATGTCGGCACCCTGTTGGTAGGCTTCATCGACAAAACGAAAATAGGCATCGCTGTTATAAAAATACTGGGTGATCGCCGAGCTTGCCCCCGCTTTGACCTTGGTCACATAAGCCTGCACATCTGCCTCAGGAGATTTAGCCTGGGGATGCACTTCAGGGTAGCAACCCACCTCGATATGAAAGTGGTCGCCCGTTTCTTCACGGATAAATGCCACCAATTCACTGGCATAACGAAACTCGCCAAAGGTACCGTGGCCACTGGGCAAGTCGCCACGCAAAGCCACCATGCGACGAATACCCGCCGCTTTGAACTGTGCCAACTGTGCTCGCACGCTGTCGCGCGTGGCACCAATGCAAGAAAAATGGGGCGCAGCGTCATGGCCTTCAGCCAAGATGGCTTGCACTTGTTGCAAAGTACCGTCTTGCGTGGAGCCACCAGCACCATAAGTGACACTGAAGAAATCCGGTCTCAATGCGTACAACTCATGTCTAACCTTCTGCAGTTTGTCAGCGCCTTCAGTGGTTTTGGGTGGGAAAAATTCAAAACTGATGGGCTTTGGGGTGGTGTCTCTCATGCGGGCCTCCTGAGATGAATAAAAAACTCGTGGTTGCCATCACCGCCGGTGATGACACTGGGCAGCCAATGTGCCACCTGTAAGCCCACATCTTGGGCTGCACTGCGCAATCGTTCTTCAACTTGCCCATACTTAGTGGGGTCTTGGACCAGCCCGCCTTTGCCAATGTCTGTGGCTTGCAATTCGAACTGCGGCTTCACCAACAACAACATCTGCCCTTGTTGTGACAGCAAGCTTGTCAATGCTGGAAGCACCAGCGTCAAAGAGATGAAACTCAGATCAGCCACGATCAAAGCAAAGCCCTGCTGTTGACCGCATTGCGCCAAACTGAGTTCTCTTGCATTGCAATGCTCTATGCAAACCACGCGCGGATCTGCACGCATACGTTGATGAAGTTGGCTGTGGCCAACATCCACACCCGTCACCTGAGCGGCACCTTGCTGCAATAAACAATCGGTGAAGCCACCCGTTGATTGACCCACGTCGAGACAGGTCCAGCCTTTGACATGCAAGCCTGTGGCACGCAAAGCGCCTTCGAGCTTCAATCCCCCACGCGAGGCGTAACGAAGCTCTGCGTCGTCTTGCAGGAGCAACTCTGCGTCTTGGGGCAACACAGCGCCGTTCTTGTCAATGCGTTGCCAGGCTTGCTGGCCTACTCGCCAATCCACTCCCGCAGCGATCAATCGCTGCGCTTGTGAACGGGAGTTGGCCAAACCGCGCTCGACCAGCAACTGGTCTGCGCGCGGCATATCAGTAGCGGTAGGTGTCGGCTTTGTAAGGGCCGGCTTTGGTCACGCCAATGTAAGCCGCTTGCTCGTCGGTGAGTTCGGTCAACATGGCGCCGACTTTTTCAAGGTGCAAACGTGCCACCTTTTCGTCCAGGTGCTTGGGCAGCACGTAGACCTTGCCAGATTCGTATTCGCCCTGCTTGGTGAACAACTCGATCTGAGCGATCGTTTGGTTCGCAAAGCTGGCGCTCATCACAAAGCTGGGGTGGCCAGTGGCACAACCCAAATTCACCAAACGGCCTTTGGCGAGCAAAGTGATTTTTTTGCCGTCAGGAAAGATGACGTGATCAACCTGGGGCTTGATCTCGTCCCACTTGCATTTCTCAAGCGAGACAACATCGATTTCATTGTCGAAGTGACCGATGTTGCAGACGATGGCTTCGTCTTTCATGGCGGCCATGTGCTCGTAACGGATCACGTTTTTGTTGCCGGTGGCGGACACGAAGATATCGCACTTGTCGGCGGCATATTCCATGGTCACGATTTTGTAGCCTTCCATCGCAGCTTGCAAAGCGTTGATCGGGTCGATCTCGGTCACCCACACCTGCGCACTCAAAGCGCGCAGGGCTTGGGCAGAACCTTTGCCCACATCGCCGTAGCCGGCGACCACAGCCACTTTGCCGGCGATCATCACGTCGGTGGCGCGCTTGATGGCGTCCACCAAAGATTCGCGGCAACCGTACAAGTTGTCGAACTTGCTCTTGGTCACCGAGTCATTCACGTTGATGGCGCGGAACATCAGGCTGCCTTTGGCGGCCATTTCGTTCAAACGCAACACGCCGGTGGTGGTCTCTTCGGTCACGCCAATGATCTGCGCGCCTTTGCGGCTGTACCAGGTGGGGTCAACCGCCAACTTGGCTTTGATCGCGTTGAACAAACACACTTCTTCTTCACTGCCAGGGTTGTTCAACAAGGAAGCGTCGGTTTCCGCACGCTTGCCCAAGTGCATCAACAAGGTGGCGTCGCCGCCGTCGTCCAGGATCATGTTGGGGCCTTCGCCCTCGGTGCCTGCTGCGCCGAATTCGAAAATGCGGTGGGTGTAGTCCCAATAATCAGCCAAGGTTTCACCTTTGTAGGCGAACACAGGGGTGCCATTGGCGACCAAGGCGGCGGCGGCATGGTCTTGGGTGGAATAGATGTTGCAAGAGGCCCAACGCACTTGCGCGCCCAAGGCTTGCAGAGTTTCAACCAGTACAGCGGTTTGGATGGTCATGTGCAAAGAACCGGTGATGCGCGCGCCTTTGAGGGGCTGGGCTTTGGCGAATTCTTGGCGAATTGCCATCAGGCCGGGCATTTCGGTTTCGGCGATTTTGATTTCTTTGCGGCCCCAATCGGCCAAGGACATGTCGGCGACATGGAAATCAGTGGTTTGGGCAGGTTTCAGCGATGCATTCATGTGAGGCTCCAAAAAGGTTCAGGGCCACTGGCGCACGCAAGCACAGCAAGACGGGGGACCGAGGTGCTCACCTCACGTTGTCAGTGGGTGAGCGCAGTTGGGTGAAATGACCGAGCCTCATGCTTGTGGGCACTGCAGCGCTCCTCGGTTTGGACATTCTAATTGGTAAAGTCATTCAGCGACATAAACCATAAAATCCAGGGGAAAACAACCGACCCTGACGATGACCAATCGCAATTACTTGTTCTACATCTGGGTGCTGCGAAGGCTGCCCCTGGGTTTGCGCGGTCCTCGCAATTTCTTCTTTCTGATCAATTCGGTGGCGGCCAGTTTCTTTTTGTTTCCGTTGGGACTGGCCTTGGCATGGCTTGCCAACCCGATCACCGGTTGGAGTTGCATCATTGGCTCGCTTTTGCTGTTGATCAACATGGGGGCTTGGCGGCTGGGCTTGTCGATGGTGTTGGCGCATTCGGTTTTTGAAATCGTCTTGCTGGCGCTGATTTTGTTCAACGCGGCCCAAAGCTCAGGCGTGACCTCGACCTACCTGGTGTTTTTAGGCCTGGTGCCGATGTTGCCGGTTTTTTGCATGTCCCGCGACTGGGCCATGGGCTGGGTCTTGGTCAGCATTGGTGGTTTGTTGGCCATGTTGACCGCCCAATTGACCGGGTATTTGCCGATGCAAGCGACTGACACCTGGCAGGACCTGTCGGTCAGCGCGATTTGCATTTTCGTGTTGGTGGTCACCCAAATCATCCTGATTTACATCTACGACTCGGCCAATTCACAATCACTGCACATCCTCAATCGGACCAACCAGCGTTTGGCCAAAACCTCCTCTGCACTGCGCTTGGCCGACTCCCACAAAGACAAATTTTTGGCGATGGTCAGCCACGACATGCGTACCCCCTTGAATGCAGTGATCGGCTATTTGGGTTTGCTGCATGACAACAAAGAACTGCCCACTGAATCCATGGGCTTCGTTGCCAGTGCCCAGCATGCCGCAGCGCACCTGCTGACCGTCATCAACGATTTGCTGGATTTTTCTCAAATACGGTTGGGGCAACTCACCTTGCACCCCCAGGTGGTGAATTTGCCCCAGGTGCTGACACAAACCTTCAATACCTTGCAAAACCAAGCCAATGAAATGCAACTGGCCTATGCCTTGCACATCGCTCCTGAAGTGCCTGCTTGGGTGCGGATCGACCAAAACCGTTTGTCGCAAATTTTGATCAACCTGCTGGGCAATGCCTTGAAGTTCACACCTGCAGGCTGGGTGCAAATGCGGGTCAGCATGGCCAAGACAAACAAGGCCTCGCCCATGCTGCTGATCGAGGTGGAAGACACTGGCATTGGCATGTCAGCCGAGCAGCTCACCCGTATCTACCAGCCTTTCACCCAGGTGCATGACGCGCAAGCCGCCTTGCGCATCAACGAACCCATGCGCGGCAATGGCCTGGGTTTGGCGATCACCCAAAGCCTGGTCAACAGCCACCATGGACAGCTTTCTGTCAAAAGCACGCCCGGCGTGGGCTCGCTGTTCACCTTGCAGCTGCCCCTGGAAATCGCTTCTGAGCCGATCAGCCAAACACCGGCGTTCAACATCACGGCCAGCCAAGACCCCACACCCATCTTTGTCTTGGTGGTCGACGATAACCATGTCAACCGCTTGGTGGTCTCAACCACTTTGTTGCGCAGCTTTCCCAATGCCATCATCGAACAAGCTGAAAACGGCACGGTCGCCCTGGAGAAATTGCGCAGTGTGCGCTTCCAATTGGTGTTGATCGATTTGGTCATGCCCGACATCGATGGCGCGGATGTGGTGCGGGAAATTCGCCAGCACAGCCCGGAGCCGTTTCGCAGCGTGCCCGCCATCGCCTTGACAGCCAACGTGGCGCAAGACGCGATCGACCGGTGCCAAGCGGCGGGGGTCAATGAAGTCATGGCCAAGCCCTTTGACCGCAACACCTTGATCCGTTCGGTTCGCGCCTACACCGTCGACCTGGACCAGCTGCCAAAAGCGACCTGAGCACAGGGCTGCGGGGCTATGATCCCGTGTCTACCCGATGCCCTCACCATGACCACTGCCCTAGAAGAGGTGCGCCGCCGGCGCACTTTTGCCATCATCTCCCACCCCGATGCGGGTAAAACCACGCTCACTGAAAAGCTGCTGCTGTTCTCGGGCGCGATCCAAATCGCGGGTTCGGTGAAAGCGCGCAAAGCCAGCCGCCATGCCACCAGCGACTGGATGGAGATTGAAAAGCAACGCGGCATCTCGGTCGCTTCATCGGTCATGCAAATGCTCTACCGCGAGCACGTGATCAACCTGCTCGACACCCCAGGCCACAAAGATTTCTCAGAGGACACTTACCGCGTGCTCACCGCGGTTGACTCGGCCCTGATGGTGATCGACGCGGCCAATGGTGTGGAAGCGCAGACCCGCCGATTGATCGAGGTGTGCCGTCAGCGCGACACACCGATCATCACCTTCGTCAACAAAATGGACCGCGAGGTGCGCGACCCCTTGGACATCTTGGACGAGGTCGAGCGCGAACTCGGCATGCCCTGCGTGCCCATGACCTGGCCTGTCGGCCAAGGCAAAAGTTTTGGCGGCATCGTCAACCTGCGCACCCAGGCCATGACCGTGTTCGAGTCGGGCAGCGAGCGCTTGCCACAAGACTTTGAAACCGTTGCCTTGAGCGACCAAGCCAAACTCAGCGAGCGGTTTGGCATGGAATGGGCCAGTGCCATGGACAGCATGGAATTGGCCACCGGTGCATCGCCCGTCTTCGACCGCGAAGCGTTTTTGGCGGGCAAGCAAACACCGGTGTTTTTTGGTTCGGGCGTGAACAACTTTGGTGTGATGGAAGTGCTCGACGCCTTGGTCGACCTGGCCCCCTCGCCACAACCGCGCCAAAGCTCCTTGCAACTGAACAAGCAGTTGGTTGAAAAAACCATCCAGCCCGAAGACCCGGGTTTTGCAGGCGTGGTGTTCAAGGTACAAGCCAACATGGATGCCCACCACCGCGACCGCATCGCTTTTGTGCGGGTGGCTTCCGGCAAATACCTGCCCGGCATGAAACTCAAGGTGCAGCGCAGCAGCAAAGAATTGCGCCCCACCTCGGTGGTGACTTTTTTGAGCCAACGCCGCGAAGCGGTGGAAGAGGCTTTTGCGGGCGACATCATTGGCTTCACCACCCACGGCGGTGTGCAGCTGGGCGACACCATCACCGATGGGGCGGCGTTGCAATTCACCGGCTTGCCGTTTTTTGCGCCCGAGCTGTTCACGACCGTGATATTGAAGAACCCCTTGCGGACCAAGCAACTGCAAACCGGCTTGGAGCAATTGGGCGAAGAAGGGGCGATCCAGGTGTTCAAGCCCGAGGTGGGAGGCGCCATGCTCTTGGGGGCCATTGGCCAGTTGCAATTTGAGGTGGTGCAACACCGACTCAAAGCCGAATACGACTGCGATGTGCGCCTGGAAAACAGCCAATTCACCGGTGCGCGATGGATCACCGCGGACAGCCCCGCCGAGCTGCGTGAATTCACCAACGCCTACCCCCAGCGCATGGCTTTGGACGCGGCCAGTACCTTGGCCTATTTGTGCACCTCGCCCTACGATGTGCGTTTGGCACAAGAGCGTTTTCCAAAGATCCATTTCCATCCCCTGCGCGAGCACGCAGGTTTGGCTTTGGGCTCTGCCGGTTAACCAGCACCCATGCGCCCTGGCCTGATCCCCGGCTCTTTGCTGCCTGTGCTGTGGGTGAGCCTGTGGCTGGGCCTGGGTGGGGTGTTGTGGACAGCTTCGCCGCTGGCACCACCTGGGCCAGGCCGCCCCGCGGCCATGGCCAGTCAGCCGCCCGGGCTGTCACCCACCCCTGCTGTCTGGCCTTTTGTGCTGGAGGCCCAAGGCGACATTCCTCAGCCAGCAGGTGCACCCGCCGCGCATGCGAGCGAGCTGTTGGCCCTGCCCCATGACCCACAGTTTTCGATGGCGGCCTTTTGGTTTGCCGGCAGCAGCGAAGGGGCAGCGGATGTGCAAATTGCCATGTCCTTGTGGTCCCGCCAAGCGCAAGCCTGGACGAGCCCGCAATGGGTGGTTAACCGACACACCGTTGGTGCGGCACTTGGCAAAGGCGTGCGCCGCTTGGGCAACCCGGTGGCGTGGCTCGACACCTCGAACCGCATCCATTTGTTTGTCGTCGGCACGGGCTTGGGCGGTTGGGCGGCCGCACGCGTGCTGCACCTGCAACAAGCGCAGTCCCAAGTGCCTTTACAAGCCGATGCCCTGGCATTGGAAGTCGTGGGCACCCTGCCACTGAGTTGGTTTTGGAACATCAGCCATTTGGTGCGGCATGCCCCTTTGCCCTTGGCCGATGGTGGCATGGTCTTGCCGGTGTATTTCGAGTTGGGCGCGAAGTACCCGGTGTTTGCCTGGTTCAGCCCCGACGGTGACTTCCAAGGTGTCAGACGGTTCGCCGAACAGCGCCATGTTTTGCAGGCTGCGCCCGTGGCCATCACCGAACAACACTGGTTGGCCTATTTGCGCACCCAGGGTCCGGGTGAGCGAGTCGCCGTGCTTGAAACAACCGATGCTGGTTTGCATTGGGGGTTGCGAGACGACTTGCCCTTGAGCAACACCGATTCTGCGATCGCAGCCTTGCGCTTGCCCGATGGCCAGGTGGTGATGGCCCGCAACCCCAAAGAGGGCTATCGCAGCCAACTCTTGGGCCATGTCAGCAGCGATGGTGTGCAATGGTCAACGCCACACACCTTGCATGGTGACAGCAACGGTGAGTTTTCTTACCCAGCTTGGGCTTGGCAGGACCAGCGTCTGTGGCTGAGCTACACCAACAACCGCGAAGGCATTGCTTGGCAACGCTGGCGGCCCAGTGCGGATGCGCAGCGCAAACCATGAACTGGGATTTGCTTCTCCAGGCCTTTGCTCAGCCCGATCCGGCTGTGGCAATGATGCTTCACACAGCAGCCTGGGTGGCTGTGTTGACCTGGGTGTCGGCCGGTTTGTTGCCTTCTGATTGGCGGCGAGGGCGGTGGCTCATCGCCAGTGTTTTCTGGGCTGGCTTGATGGCTGTGTGGGACGCCCCTTTGTCAGCGCTGGGCTTGGCGTTTCAATCGCCTTCGCTGCTCAGCCTGTGTTTGTGTGTGATGGCTGCATGGGTCGATATGCGAAGCACGCCAAGACAGATTTTCTCCAGCCCGGAGGCTTTGATGGGCAAGTCTGTGGTTTGGGCGGTGTTGGTGCTGATGGGTTGGACCTTGATGTTCGATCTCTGGGGCCAACTTGCAACCGACCTGTACTACTGGGGCTTCACACTTGGCCCGGTTTGGTTGGCCTGGGGTGTGACAGGGGTGTGGATGGTCTGGGTCGGGTTTCAAAACATGGCCACGGCCAATTGGCACAGCCGTGCTGCCACCTGTGTGTTGATCGCCTGCGCTTTGTTTTTGTTGACACGAGCGCCCTCGGGCAATGCCTGGGACGCCTTGCTAGACCCTTGGGTTTGGGTTTATGCCCACCTCGGGTTGCTGCGCAGCTTGGGTTTTCAGCGTACCCGCATCAGCCATTCTTGACGCCAAAGCCATTCAGCGGGTCGGGCGATGTTGCCGCTGTTGACTTGACCAGGCTTGAGCCTGAGCTCGATGTCCCAACGCACCGCCACCCGCTCGCATGTGCTGGCCTCACACGGCAATGGATCGGCGCCGTTCAAACGTGCCACGATGAACCAAGTCCCAGCAACAGCATCCGTGCCTTTGGTCAAGGCATCGACTTTGTCTTGTTGCGGCACAAAGCGGTTCCCGCCTGGCAGCAAAAATTGAAACCGCTCAAACTCACCATTGAAGCCTGCAGGTACCCACACCGTGCTGGCCACGGGCCGATCGGGTTGTTCACCTTGAAATGCCACCCGCTCACCCGAATGCCCTTGTAGCAAGGCATTCAATCCAACAAAGGCCATGCCAATGCTGAGCAAGGCAGCGATTGGCAAAGCCTCTGACCTGCGCCACGCAAACCCCGCCAGCACCAGACCCGACACAGCCGCAACCGCCAAAACCGCGGCCCAGGTCAACGGCAACAAGCCCAGGGCATGGGCATGCCAACCCAACCAAGCCAGCACACCCAACATCAGCAAGGACAACAGGTTCACGCCTTTGAAAGACCACGCTGGCAGGCGATCCATGTGCAGCGCCATCAGCATGCCCATGGCCGGCAAGGTGGGCAACAGGTAGCGCGCAGATCGATGGCTTGGTAACAAGAACACCAACCACCAGACCAGCAACCAAAGCACCAGCGCAATGCTCAGCTTGGCGGGTTCATCGAGTGCCCGACTTGTCCGATGCCGCCAAGCCAAGGCATACACACCCAACACCCCTGGTGCCAACAGGCCAGCGTTTTCAAGATGGGCCAAGGCATAGGCCAGGCCACCTTTGAGGCTAAAGAGTTGCGCCCAGTAGCCTTTGGCATCATCCATCTTGCCCATGTTTTCACCCACCACGAATTCGCGCCAGACAGCTTCGGGTTGCGGGTCTAGCCACAGCCATGAAGCAATCACAGCCAAAGCCAGCAAACCCATCCAAGCCAACTGCAGACTGCAGACCCATACGGCACGCCATGACCAGTGGCCAGCCAACCATAAACGCACCGCCCACAGGCCCGCAGCCACGGGTGCCACCAAAGCAAACGATTTGTAGGCCAAGCCGATACCCAAAAACAAGCCCCAACCCGTCCAGACGAGCCATTCCTGAGGACTGTTGTGGATCGGTAAACCTGGCCTGTGCGCGGCACGCCACAACACATGCAACAGCGGGATACTGAACCAAAACATTTCCGGGGCGCTGGTGAGGAAAGGTCGGCCATAGCGGAACGTGCCCCAACTTGCGAACAGGCACAGCAGAGCCCAAGCAGGGGTTCGCCATTCACCCAACCAGCGGTGCAATACCGCAGCCATGCAGCCCGCCACCAACACGAGGTAGCCCAAACTGGGGACACGCAAAAGCCAAAGCTGCCCATGTTCACCCCAGCCCCCAGCCACCATCGCCTGCCAAAACAGCATCGGGGGCTTGGTGTTGCGCATATTGGGCAAGTCAGATGCCAGGGGCAGCCAATGCTGGCTCTCAGCCGTCAAACGCGCGATGTGCGCATAGACCATTTCATCGCCGTTGGTCGGCATGTACGCGTTGTCCAAGCCCCAGGCATAGACCAGTGCGAAACAGGCCACGACCAACCACAACACCCCAGTGGTTGGCTCGCGCAAAAGTTCACCGAGTCGGTTCATGCCTCGGGCGGCGACTGGCGGCGAAATGTCCACCAATCGTTGGTCAGGTAATTGCTGATGCTGGCCACCAGGATCGAGATGGCATTGGCGAGCAGGTAATGCATATGCTGCGACAACCACAGGGTGAGCAGGTATTGAATCGAGATGCCCAACCAGGAAGCCAAGGCGTATTTCAGCAAGCGTGCGGCAGTGTTGGCATTGACACCAAAAGCCTGCACCTCTGCGCTGGCCAAGCGGTCAGCCCAGGTCCACAGGCTGTTCCAGGCGAAATTGTTCAAGGTGGCCACGGCAATCGCGCATGCCAAGCCCCAGGACAAACGCTGGGCCGGGTCACCCAAGCCGGCCAACACCCACTCTTGCATCAACAACAGCATGAGCATGTTGACCACCGTGCCAGATGCACCGACGGTGGCAAACCGCAGGTAACGCCAACGGTACAAACGCCGCAAGCCGGGTTCTGCCCAGTGCAAACCCACTGGCAAAGGAAACGGCAATCGTTGCTGGCTGTCAGTCATAAGCCGCCGCACGCGTGTCGGCCATGCCCAGCTGGGTCTGCGCCATGGCCAGCACCTGTGCTGGCGTGATGCGTTTCAAACATTGGTTGTCGCCGTCGCAAGGCGTGGCGCGGTGGTTGTAAGCAGTCACGCAAGGCGAGCAAGCCGCATGGCTTTCCAACACCGTGGCACGCGGCGTGAGCGGCCCGTACAAGGCGCTGGTTTCCGGGCCAAAGAACATCAGGGTTCGGATCCGGGTCAAGCTGGCGAAATGCCCAGGACCACCGTCGTTGGTGACCAGCAAATCACAATGAAAGAACAAGCGTGTCAAAGCCTCGAGGTCGCGGGTGTAACCCGCCAGGTTCAAACAATCGGCGTGGCCGCACTCGGCCTGAATGGCTTGCGCCAATGCCTGGTCTTCAGGCAAGCCAATGATGCCGACCGCATGGCCTTGCTCGCACAAGGCACGCGCCAGCGTGGCGTAATGCGACGCAGGCCAGGCGCGGATGGGCAGCAAACCACCGCCTGCATACATCAAGACGCGTTTTTTGGCGGCCATCAAGCGCGGGTGGTCCCGGCGCAAGGCCTGGGTGAAGCTGGGCATATCGCCATGGCTGAAATGCACCTGCAAACCTGAGTCCAAGGGCTTGGCATGGAGCAGCATGCTTTTGGTGCGTGGCATGCCCGAACTCGTCAACGCGTCCACCAGGGCAATGAACTGCAGGCTGATATGTCGGTAGGGGTTGTAGGGAATCGCGGCGTTGAAAAAAGAGCCTCGGTACAAACCTTCTTGGGTGTGCGGCGTGAAGCCAGCGCGCAGACGCGCACCACAACCATAGGTGAGCAAGGCACTGATGCGTGAGAACAATTCGCAATCGATCACCGCATCCAAACGCAAACGCCGCAAGCGCCACAACACCAACACCAGGTCGCGCAGCAAGCCCAACATTGACTGGTCGTCGATGGCGTGCAGTTGGGTGTCAGGCACCAAGCCGAGCAAACGGGCGACCGACTGGTTTCGGCGCAATTGCAAGATGTGGATATCGGCGCCTGGATGGCGCTCGCGCAAATGTTGGAACATGGGTCCAGCCAACACCATGCTGCCCATCTCAGACAACATGATCACCAGCACGCGCTGAATGGGTGCTGCGGTGTCTGCCGGACGGCCAAAACACCTGTGCCACAGAGACACCAAACCACACAACCCGGGGCCGACCCAAGCGTCAATGCGGCGTTGTGTGTGGATGTTCATGGCAGGCAGGGAGCATTGTAGTCAGCCCCTGTGGTGTCATTGCCTGGCCAACACCGGCTTGAGCGCATTGCCGGTATGCGTGCCCAGCTTGACCAGGGCCTCTGGGGTGTTGGCCGCAACCACTCGGCCACCACCGTCCCCACCCTCGGGACCGAGATCGATCACCCAATCGGCTTCGGCGATCAGATCCAGGTCATGCTCGATCACCACCACGCTGTGGCCACCATCGACCAAGCGGTGCAGCACCCGGATCAGCTTGTCCACGTCGGCCATGTGCAGACCCACCGTGGGTTCATCCAAGACATACAAGGTGTGCGGGGCTTGTTGGCCTCGGCGGGTGATGTCGTCGCGCACCTTGGACAACTCGGTCACCAGCTTGATGCGCTGCGCTTCACCCCCACTCAAGGTGGGTGAAGGCTGCCCCAGCGTCAGATACCCCAGGCCAACGTCTTTGAGCAGTTGCAATGGGTGGCTAATGTTGGGCATGGCCGCAAAGAAGTCAACCGCTTCATCGACCTCCATTTGCAATACATCGCCAATGCTTTTACCGCGCCAACGCACCGCCAAGGTCTCGGGGTTGAAACGCGCGCCCTTGCACACCTCGCACAAGACTTTGACATCGGGCAAGAAGCTCATCTCGATGGTGCGCAGCCCCTGGCCCTCGCAACCCGGGCAGCGGCCTTCGCCGGTGTTGAAACTGAAGCGGCCTGGGCCATAGCCGCGCGCTTTGGCTTCCAAGGTTTCGGCAAAGAGTTTGCGAACCGTGTCCCAAAAACCGATGTAGGTGGCAGGACAGCTGCGCGGGGTTTTGCCAATCGGGGTTTGGTCGACTTCCAGCACCCGGTCAATGCTTTGATAACCATTGAACTCAGTGCATCCGAACCATGCAGGATGTTGGCCTGCTTCGTCGAGCTTGCGCCCGGCTTGGGTGGAACGCTGCGACACCGCCGCCGCCAGGTTGTGCAGCAATACATCGCGTGCCAAGGTGGATTTGCCAGAACCGCTCACGCCGGTGACCGCCACCAAGCGTTGCAAAGGCACGCCAATGTCGACTTGCTGCAGATTGTGCAGTGACGCGCCTTGCAGGCTGAGCCAAGCGGCGGCACCGGCCAGATCCACCAGCCTGCGCGCTTGCAAAGGATGCTTGATCGCGTGCCGCAAATAGCGCCCTGTTTGCGACTCGGCCGCGCCCATCACATCGGCCACCGAACCCTGAACCACCAATTGGCCACCGCGTTTGCCTGCACTCGGACCGATGTCGATGATGTGGTCGGCGCGGCGAATGGTTTCCTCGTCATGCTCGACCACCACCAAGGTGTTGCCCTTGTCGCTCAAGCTGCGCAAGGCGCCCAACAAAACCTGGTTATCTCGCGCATGCAAACCGATGGTGGGCTCGTCCAGCACATAGCACACACCTTGCAAATGGCTGCCCAACTGAGCGGCCAAGCGGATGCGCTGCGCCTCGCCACCGCTCAAGGTCGGCGCGCCTCGGTCCAAGGTGAGGTAACCCAAACCGACTTGCGCCAAAAACGCCAAGCGGCTTTGGATTTCTGGCACCAGGTCGCGGGCAATATTCGCCTCTCTGCCGGTCAACGCCAAGCCATCGGCCCATTGCTGGATTTGCAGCACGCTCATGCTGGCCAAGTCGGTGATGGCTTGCCCTTCAAACTGCACCGCACGTGCGGTGGGGTTCAAGCGGGTCCCGGCGCACCCACGGCAGACCTGCTCGCTGACCTCATCCAAGTCAGGTTCGGCAAAGCTTTTTTCACGGCCACGCTCTTGCGGGTCTTGCACCGAATCGTCCATGGCGGCGCGTTGCTCGCGCGACAAGGTGATGCCGGTGCCCACGCACTCGGTGCACCAACCATGCTTGCTGTTGTAGGAGAACAAGCGCGGATCCAACTCGGCGTAAGAGGTGTCACACACCGGGCAAGCGCGACGGGTGGAATAGGCCTGCAGCTTGCCAATGTGCGTCGTGTCATCACCGGTCAGCATGGCTTCTTGCAAGCCGTCCAATTCGCTCAACACATGCACCACCCCTTTGCCGTGCTCAAGCGCGGTCAACAAGGCCTGGCGCAATTCAGCTTCGCGGCTGGGGTCTATCTTCAAGCTGGCCACTGGCAACTCGATGGTGTGCTCTTTGAACCGGTCTAGGCGCGGGAAACCCGTGGTGGGCAAGAACTGTCCATCCACCCGCAAATGCGTGAAGCCACGCGGACGCGCCCAATCGGCCAACTCGGTGTAGACCCCTTTGCGGTTCATCACCAAGGGGCTGAGCAAGCCAATGTGCTGGCCACGGTATTGCTTCATCAGCAAGGCGGCCAAGCGGTCGGGGGTTTGCGGTTGCACCGCGGCACCGTCGTGGATGCAATGCTGGGTGCCCAATTTCACATACAGCAAGCGCAGGAAATGCCAAACCTCGGTGGTGGTGCCGACCGTGCTTTTGCGTCCACCGCGGGACAGCCGCTGTTCAATCGCCACCGTCGGCGGAATGCCATAGACCGCATCCACCTCGGGTCGGCCGGCGGGCTGCACGATGCTGCGGGCATAGGCGTTGAGGCTTTCCAAATAGCGTCGCTGCCCTTCGTTGAACAAGATGTCAAAGGCCAGGGTTGACTTGCCCGAACCGCTGACCCCGGTCACCACGTTGAACTGCCCGCGCGGAATATCCACGCTCAGGTTTTTCAGGTTGTGTTCTTTGGCATTGACGATGCGGATGTGGTTGTTGAGCACCTGGCCCAGGTACTTCGCACTGGGCTCGGTTGCTGTCAATGGTTTGTCGCCGCTCAGCGAGCCCATGGTCTGGTCATACTCACGCAAGGCCAAGCCGGTGTGGGAACTGGCATGCTGC
The DNA here is from genome assembly GCA_945873925.1 of Bordetella parapertussis. GTDB lineage: Bacteria > Pseudomonadota > Gammaproteobacteria > Burkholderiales > Burkholderiaceae_C > Limnohabitans. The sequence continues at coordinate 18,909 of CAMCES010000019.1, read as the reverse complement.
ATGACAAGCTCGGGCGGGCCTTGGGCCACCAGCAAACCGCCGGCTTCACCGCCTTCAGGCCCCAGGTCGATCAGCCAATCCGAGGCGCGGATCACGTCCAGGTTGTGCTCGATCACGATCAGCGAATGCCCGGCATCCAGCAAACGCCGCAAGGCGCGCATCAGATTGGCGATGTCGTCGAAATGCAAGCCGGTGGTGGGCTCGTCAAACAAAAACAGCATGCCCTTGCGGGCCAGCGATTGCTTGCTGGCCGACAGGCTTTTCGCGGCATCAGCCAAATAGCCCGCCAACTTCAGGCGCTGGGCCTCGCCGCCACTCAGGGTGGGCACCGGTTGGCCCAAGCGCACGTATTCCAAGCCCACGTCGACGATCGGCTGTAAGGCGCGGATCACCTCTCGGTCGTTGGCAAACAGATGCACCGCTTCGCTGACCGTGAGCCCCAGCACATCGGCCACGTTCAAAAAACGGCCGCCGCGTTCGATCTTGACTTCCAAAATCTCAGGGCGGTAACGCTGGCCATCGCAATCGGGACAGCGCAAATACACGTCGCTCAAAAACTGCATCTCGACATGTTCAAAACCGGAGCCGCCGCAAGTGGGACAGCGGCCATCGCCCCCGTTGAAGCTGAACTTGGAGGCGGTGTAACTGCGTTGGCGCGACATCGCGGTGTTGGCAAAAATCTCACGGATCGGGTCCCAAGCACCGACATAACTCACCGGGTTGGAGCGTGCGGTTTTGCCAATCGGGGATTGGTCAACAAACACCACATCGCTCAGGTGATCGGCCCCGAGCAAACGGTCGTGTGCGCCCGCGCCTTCGGTGCTCTTGCCAAAATGACGCAACAAGGCAGGGGCCAAGATATCTTGGATCAAGGTGGATTTGCCCGAGCCGCTCACGCCCGTGACCGTGACCCAGCGCTGCAAGGGAAACTCAATGCTCAGGTCTTGCAGGTTGTGCTCACGTGCGCCTTCCAAGATCAGGCGAGACGTGGCGTCGCTGACCAAGCGCTTCAAGCCCACACCGACTTGCTTGCGCGCCCCCAGATACGCGCCGGTCAAGGTGTCGGCTCGCTTCAAGCCCTCTGGCGTGCCGTCAAACACCACCTGCCCGCCGCGCTCGCCAGGGCCAGGTCCCATGTCTACGATCCGATCGGCTGCCAGCATCACGGCGGGGTCGTGCTCCACCACCACCAAAGTGTTGCCCGCGTCTCGCAGTCGCAGCATGGCTTGGGTGATCCGGTGCATGTCGCGCGGGTGCAGGCCGATGCTAGGTTCGTCCAACACAAACAAGGTGTTGACCAAGGAGGTGCCCAGGGCCGTGGTCAGGTTGATGCGTTGGACCTCGCCGCCACTCAAGGTGCGGCTTTGCCGGTCCAAGCTGAGGTAGCCAATGCCGACATCGCAGAGGTATTTCAAGCGGGTACGGATCTCTTCGAGCAGCATGTGCAGGGCTTGCTGCTCGGCTTGGGCATGGGCGGTGAGCGAGGCGTCGCTGGCCATGTGGTCGAAAAACGCCCGCAAGCGTTCCAGGGGCAACAGCATCATGTCGTGCAAACACAGGCCTGGCAGCGCTTCCAACTGCGCACGGGTCCAAGCCACACCGGCAGGCATGAAACGTTTGGTCGCTGGCATGGCTTGCAAGGCGCCGTTCAAACTGCCCATGCGCCACAACAGGCTTTCGGTTTGCAAGCGGGCACCATGGCAATCGCTACAAGGGGTGTAACTGCGGTATTTGGAGAGCAAGACGCGGATATGCATCTTGTAGGACTTGGTTTCCAGGTACTCAAAAAAGCGTTTGACCCCATACCACTGCTGGTTCCATTTGCCGTTCCAGTTTGGCGAACCGGCAATCACCCAGTCGCGTTGCTCGGGCGTGAGTTTGTTCCAAGGGGTGTCGCGCGGGATACCCGCGGTTTCGGCGTGGCGGATCAAATCGTCTTGGCATTCTTGCCAAGCAGGTGTTTGCATGGCTTTGATCGCGCCCATGCGCAAGGTGAGTTTCTCGTTGGGAATCACCAGGCCGTAATCCACCCCGATCACCCTGCCAAAGCCACGGCAAGTGGGGCAGGCACCCGCCGGTGAATTGAAAGAGAACATCGAGGGCGTGGGGTCGCTGTAGCGCAAATCGCTGTCGGGGCAGTGCAGGCCTGTGGAAAAACGAAAGGCTTCGCCCAAGCTGTCTGCGTCCGCCTCAGCGGGCATGCGGTAAGCGGTCAGTCGACCGTTGCCACGCTGCAAAGCCAGTTCGATGGCTTCCATGACCCTGGCGTGATCCGCAGACTGGAGACGAAAACGGTCTGCCACCACGTCCAAGACCTGGCGCAGATCGTCCGGCGGTGCTTTGGCTTTGGTGGTTTTTTTGGCGGCGGGTTTGCTGGTCTTGGCTGTCTTGGTCGACACTGCTGAGGCGGTCACCCGGGCTTCACGCTGGGTGTGCACCCGGGTGAACCCGCTCGCGCTCAACCAGGCTTGCAGCTCATCGGCGCTGGTGTTGGCGGGCAACTCCACGGGGAAGGTGATCACCCAGCGCGGGTCGGCTTCACTCAGCGCCATCAGCTTTTGGAACACCGATGCCGTGTTGTCGTGTTCCACCGCTTGGGCGGTTTGCCGATCAAACAACTGCCCAGCCCGTGCAAACAACAACTTGAGGTGGTCGTTCAGCTCGGTCATGGTGCCCACGGTCGAGCGAGAACTGCGTACCGGGTTGGTCTGGTCGATCGCGATGGCGGGTGGTACGCCGTCGACCCGGTCCACCGCCGGGCGGTCCATGCGGTCGAGGAATTGCCTGGCATAGGCACTGAAGGTTTCGACATAACGCCGCTGGCCTTCGGCGTACAAAGTGTCAAACACCAGGCTGGATTTGCCAGAGCCGCTGGGCCCGGTGAACACCGTCAGCTCGTTGGTGCGGATATCGATGTCGATGTTTTTGAGGTTGTGCTGGCGGGCGCCTCGGATACGGATCAGGCCTTGGGTCATGCACGCATTATTCCCCGAGGTAAGCGGCCCTGACTTTAGGATCATGCAGCAGGGTTTTGGCATCGCCTTGCATGCTGATTTCGCCCGATTCCATCACATAGGCCCGCTGCGCCATCTTCAAGGCACGGCTGGCGTTTTGCTCGACCAGCAGCAGGGTGACCCCCAGGGCAGCCACTTCGGCGATGACCTCGAAAATCTTGTCGACCATGATTGGTGACAAGCCCATGGACGGCTCGTCGAGCAGCAACAACTTGGGGCGACTCAGCAATGCCCGGCCCATGGCCAACATCTGTTGCTCGCCGCCAGACAGGTGACCTGCCAATAGCTTGCTACGCGCTTGCAGCCGCGGAAACAGTTGAAACACACGTTCGATGTCCGAGGCAATGCCGGCTGTGTCACGGCGCAAATACGCACCCATGTGCAGGTTTTCCAAGATGCTCATGCGGGTGAACACGCCACGCCCTTCGGGCACCATGACCAGGCCTTGCGCCACCAGGTCCCAGGCGCCTTGCCCCTGGATATCTCGGCCCAAATAAGTCACCCGCCCGCCACTGGGCGGCAGTGAGCCAGTGATGGCTTTCATGGTCGTGGTTTTGCCCGCGCCGTTGGAGCCGATCAGTGTCACCAACTCCCCTTCATGCACCTCAAAACCGATGCCCTTGACTGCTTGGATGCCACCGTACGCGACCCGCAGGTCTTGTACCTGCAACAACACGTTGGTGCTGGGCATCTCAGTGCTCCCCTGTGCCCAAATAGGCTTGAATGACCTGAGGGTCGCGCTGTACATCGGCGGGTGAGCCCTGCGCGATTTGCCGACCATGGTCGAGCACGGTCACTGCGTCGCACAAACCCATGACCAACTTGACATCGTGTTCGATCAGCAAAACCGTGCGGCCATCGCGGCGAATCCGGTCAATCAGCGCGCGCAGTTGGACTTTTTCCGTGGCGTTCATGCCCGCCGCCGGTTCATCCAAAGCCATCAACTGGGGATCGGTGGCCAAGGCTCGGGCGATCTCTAAGCGACGCTGGTCGCCATAACTCAAGGTGCGCGCCTTGCAGGGCGCCAGTTCGCCAATGCCAACATAGTCCAGCAAGGCTTGTGCATGCTCGGCGATGGCGCGCTCCTCTTGGCGAAACGCCTGGGTGCGAAACACCGCACCCCACACGCCAGAACCGGTGCGCACATGGCGGCCAACCATGACGTTTTCCAGGGCAGTCATCTCGGCAAACAAACGGATGTTTTGGAAGGTGCGGGCAATGCCCGCTTTGGCGACTGCATGCACCGAACTCGGTTGGTAGGGCTTGCCTGCCAGCACAAAGTTACCGGCGTCGGCTGTGTACAAACCGGTGATGACATTGAAGAAGGTGGTTTTGCCCGCGCCATTGGGGCCAATCAGGCCATATACCTGACCGCCTTGGATCGTCATGCCGACATCGCTCAAAGCTTGCAGTCCCCCGAAGCGTTTGGCGATGCCAGTGACCTGCAACACTGGTTTGCTCATGCAGCCTGCCGTTCGGTGGGCAAGGCTTTGCCGCGCTCTGGGCTGGGCCACAAACCGCGAGGACGCCAGAGCATGATCAGGATCATGGCCAAGGCAATCAGCAACTGGCGCAAGATGGCTGCATCCAAACGCCCATCGGTCATGGCTTGCAAAGGACCCGCCACATAGCGCAACACCTCGGGCAAGGCCGACAACAGCACCGCTCCCAACACCACGCCGGGCAAATGCCCCAAGCCACCCAAGACCACCATGGCGACGATCATCACCGACTCCATCAGGCTGAAGGATTCGGGTGAGACAAACCCCTGGAAGGACGCGAACAACACACCCGCCACGCCGCCGAACATGGCGCCCAAGCCAAAGGCTAGCAGCTTGAGGTTGCGGGTGTTGACGCCCATGGCTTTGGCGGCGGTTTCATCTTCACGTATCGCCATCCAGGCGCGGCCAATGCGAGAGGTTTGCAAGCGATAACACACCAGCACACTGACCAACACGATCGCCAAAAAAAGGTAGTAATAGAGGGTCACGCTTGGCAATTCAATGAAGCCCAAGTCCAGCCGCTTGGACAAGGGATGGCCCAGCACGGTCATCGGGTCAATTTGCCCCAAACCTTTGGGCCCATTGGTGATGTTGACCGGGTTATCCAAGTTGTTCAAAAATACCCGGATGATTTCTCCGAAACCCAGGGTGACGATGGCCAGGTAATCGCCGCGCAGTTTCAAGGTGGGCGCACCCAGCAACACCCCAAACAAGCCTGCCAGCCCGGCACCGATAGGCACCACCGCCCACAAAGGCAGGTGCAACCCGCCTGGGAACATGGCGGCAAGCCAAGGAAAGGTATCGGTCAGGTGTGGCGAAGCCAGCAGGCCAAACATGTATGCCCCGACAGCAAAGAAAGCCACGAACCCCAAATCCAGCAAGCCGGCATAACCCACCACGATGTTCAGACCGAGCGCGAGCAACACATAGAGCAAGGCCATGTCAGCGATCCGAACCCAGGCATTGCCCATGCTTTGCAACAACAGGGGCAAGACCAACAGTGCCAGTCCCCAGAGCAGGAAGCGCATGGGAGACCTGTCCGGGGTGGTTGCCCAGTTCATGCCCGGTCCGCCACGCGCTCACCCAGCAGACCAGAGGGGCGCAAGGTCAGCATGATGATCAACACCACAAAAGCAAAGATGTCTGCATAGTGGCTGCCCAACACGCCGCCGGTGAGGTCGCCGATGTAGCCGGATGCGATGGCCTCGATCAAGCCGAGCAACAAACCGCCCACCACAGCCCCTGCCAAATTACCGATGCCGCCCAACACGGCTGCCGTGAAGGCTTTCAATCCTGGCAAAAAGCCCATGGCATGGTGGACCGTGCCGTAATTTGAAGCCCACATGACACCCGCCAAAGCGGCCAACATGGCGCCGATCACAAAGGTCGCTGAGATGATGTTGTCGGGCTTGACACCCATCAGGGTGGCCACCCGGGGGTTCTCGGCGGTGGCGCGCATGGCGCGACCCAAACGGGTGCCATGGACCAGCCACATCAGCATCACCAAGGTCAACGCGGTGACCACCAGGATCATGACCTGTGTGGGGGTGATGACCGCGCCGCCGATGGCCCAGGGTTCGCTCGGTAACAAGTTAGGGAAGGGTTTGTAGTTGGGTTTCCAAATCACCATGGCCAAGGTCTGCAACAAAATCGACATGCCAATGGCGGTGATCAAGGGCGCCAGCCTGGGCGCGCCGCGCAAGGGTCGGTAGGCGATTTTTTCAATCAGGTAGTTGAGCGCGGCAGCGGCTGTGCAGGCCATGGCGATCGAGAAGGCGAGCACCAACCCACCAGGCCATGCGGGGAAAAAGGCTTGCAACACGCCGATGACGGTCCAGCTGACCAAGGCACCCACCATCAGCACCTCGCCGTGCGCAAAATTGATCAGGTTGATGATGCCGTAGACCATGGTGTAACCCAAGGCGAGCAGCGCGTACATGCTGCCCAGCACCAAGCCGTTGATGATTTGTTGCAGCAGGATATCGATGACATCTCTCCCAAGGAGGGCGATTGTAGGTAAAAAAAACCCTCCCCGAGGGGAGGGTTGGATCGCGCCTGGCCGCAGACTCAGTCGTCAGCGTAGATATCAACATCCTTGGTTTCCCGGATGAAGAAGCTGCCAATCACGAAAGTCAGGCCGGCGATGATGATCGGATACCACAAACCGTTGTACATGTTGCCAGTCTGGGCCACGATCGCAAACGCAGTGGTGGGCAGCAAACCACCAAACCAGCCGTTGCCGATATGGTAGGGCAAGGACATGGAGGTGTAGCGGATACGGGTCGGGAACATTTCGACCAACATGGCGGCGATCGGGCCATAAACCATGGTCACCAAAATCACCAGGTAAGTCAGGATCAAAATCACTGCGGTTTTGTTGACTTTGGCTGGGTCAGCCTTGACAGGGTAGCCGGCTGCCTTCAAGGTCTCGCTCAAGTTAGAAGAGATGACCGCGTCACGGCTTTTCTTCTCGTCAGACAGGTTTGTCAGGGCATCTTGGGCTTTTTTCACAGCCTTGGCGTCGACCGGTTCAGCTGCCTTCAAGGCGTTGAGCTTTTTCTCGGCGGCATCTTTGGCCAGGGCCACGTCCTCTAGGGTGACAGTGGTGGAGATGACCGTGTCGCCCACCTTGATGATCGCGGGTGTGCCAGCGGGCGCGATTTCATTCGAGTAACTGACCGAACTGGCCGCCAATTTTTGCTTGGCGATGTCACAGGATGAGGTGAACTTGACCGTGCCCGTCGGATTGAACTGGAATGAACATTCGGCTGGATCGGCGACGACGACGACTTTGTTGGCTTGCTGGGCAGCATGCAAGTCGGGGTTGGCCGCCTTGGTCAGTTGCTCAAACACAAAGAAGTAGGTGAGCACGGCCAGCAAACAACCCAACATGATGATGGGCTTGCGGCCCACCTTGTCAGACAGGGCGCCAAAGACGATGAAGAACGGCGTGCCAATGATCAGAGAGGCCGCCACAAACAAGTTGGCGGTCGCGCCATCGACTTTCAGGGCCTGGGTCAAGAAGAACAGGGCATAGAACTGCCCGGTGTACCAAACCACGGCTTGGCCCGCGGTCAAGCCGATCAGAGCCAAGATCACGATTTTCAGGTTTTTCCACTGACCAAAGGACTCGGTCAGCGGGGCTTTCGAGGTCTTGCCTTCGGCTTTCATTTTCACGAAAGCGGGAGACTCGTTCATTGACAGGCGGATGTAGACGGACACGCCAAGCAATGCAATCGAGAGCAAGAAAGGAATGCGCCAGCCCCAGGCCTCAAAGGCCTCTTCACCCATGGCGGTGCGGGTGCCCAGAATCACCAAAAGCGACAAGAACAAGCCCAGCGTGGCAGTGGTTTGAATCCAGGCGGTGTAAGCACCACGCTTGCCTTGCGGCGCATGTTCGGCCACATAGGTGGCAGCACCACCGTATTCGCCTCCCAAGGCCAAGCCTTGCAGCAAGCGCAGGCCGATCAAGATGATCGGTGCGGCCACACCAATGCTGGCGTAGGTGGGCAAGATGCCCACGATAAAGGTGGACAAACCCATGATCAGGATGGTCACCAAGAAAGTGTATTTGCGACCAATCATGTCACCCAAGCGACCAAAGAAGATGGCGCCAAACGGACGCACGATGAAACCAGCGGCAAAGGCCAGCAGCGCGAAAATAAAGGCCGAGCCGGCATCGAGGCCGCTGAAGAATTGCTTGGCGATGATCGCCGCGAGTGAACCGTACAGATAGAAGTCATACCACTCAAACACGGTGCCAAGTGAGGACGCGAAAATCACTTTTTTCTCTTCCGACGACATTGGTCGGTCTTCATGCACGATGGCCATGGGGGTCTCCTGGTGATGCCCGCCTGATGGGGGTCTCACAAGATTTTGAAGGGCCGTGCTTGCCAGCGACTGACTGCAAACTGAACCCTCGCTGACAACTTAAGTGCAAACCCGCAGTTGTTATTTCACAATGTGAATTAAGGACGCTTTCGTGTCAATGCACTTGGCAAAGCTGAGCTGTCGTCCCAGGCGCTGCCCTGGAACCATTCGCCGCCTTCCAAATAGTCTCGCAGCATCGGCAAGGCGTCTTGCCCCCAAAACAGCTTGCCATCCACTGCGATGGTCGGCACGCCAAACACCCCAGCTGTGATGGCGGCCTCGGTGGCTTGGCGCAATTGGTTTTTCACTTCTTCCGAATTAGGGTCGCGCTGGGGTGCCAATCGGGTTTGCAACTCGGCCAATCGAACCGGGTCAGCCGCTTCCAAGCCATCTGCCCACACATGCTCAAACATCTGCTCACACTGGAAACGGTTGGGCCGCCCTTGTGGGTTCAAAGCCGTGGCCAAACGCAGCATGCCCAAGGGGTTGTAGGGGTGGCTCGCTGGCATGCGCAAGGCGCAGCCTTGCTGTGCGCCCAGCCACTGCACATGGCGGTAAGTCCATTCGCGCTTGCCATCGATTTCAGCCGGGCCCAGTTGCCCGTGGTGCTGCAACACCGCCCCAAACAAAATCGGTTGGTAGCTGACCTGGTGGCTCAAGCCCTGCATTGCCTGGGGCAAGGCGTGAAAAGCCAGGTAGGCAAAGGGGCTGATGAAGTCGAGGTAGAAGGTGAGCTGGTGCATTCAAGCGCCTTGTTGGAAATGCTGGTCAATGCGCTGCCCCACACGCATCCAGACCTCGCGCTGTTGCTGCGGAGTGTAGGCAGCCCAGCGGGCAATCTCTTGCAGACTGCGCAGGCAACCCACGCATTCGTCCCCACTGTCTTGCATGACGCACACCGACATGCACGGCGAGGCGCAGGCTTGGTCAGGCTGGGTGTGCTGCACCTGCTGCCAGCGCTGGCGCAAGGTCTGCCAAGGGGTAGGTGATTGGCTCATGCCTGAGAGCTTACATGTCCAGGCGCAAAAGCGGCAGGCCTTCGTTGACCTGGTCGCCTGGCGCGAACAACAACTCGGCCACGGTACCCGCAGCGGGGGCCGCCACGGTGTGCTCCATTTTCATGGCTTCCATCACCGCCAAAGCTTGCCCTGGGGTGACTTGGTCGCCCACTTTGACCGCAAAAGACAACAACTTGCCGGGCATGGGCGCTGACAAATTGCCACCCTGTGCGGTGTCTTTGGCCGCATGGGCCAGGGGATTGAGCCGGCTCAGGCTGCAACTGCCTACAGCGGCAAACACATGGGTGACACCTTGCACCTGATCGACATGTGCAGTCCAGCGCTGCCCGGCCCAGCATAGGCGAAAGCCACCATCGGTTTGCAACTGCCAAGCCAATTCACCCTTTTGCGCGTCCACACGCAACACCATACCGCCGCGGTTGCGGCAAATCAACTCGGCTGGCACCAGTTGCTCGCCCACCATGAACTGCATGGGTTGACGGCTTTCCCCTTGCAGCAACCAGCCATCGGTTTTGGCCATGGGATCTGTCCAACCCGTGCCCGGTGGCTGCGCGGCTTGCAATTGCGACGCCACAGCCGATGCCACAGCCCAAGCCAAAGGCAAGGCTTGTTGCTGGAACAAGACCGCTTTTTCCCGCTCGATCAGTGCAGTGTCTAAATCGGCATGGACAAACGAGGGGCTGCGCAAGACATGCCGCAAGAAAGCTATGTTGTGGGCCACACCCGCGATATGCAACTCGGACAAGGCCTGGTCCAGTCGCGCCAGGGCTTGGGGGCGGTTGTCACCGTGCACGATCAGCTTGGCGATCATCGAGTCGTAATGCGGGCTGATCTCGTCGCCCTGGCGGACGCCACTGTCCAAACGCAGCGCGCCGACTTGAAAGCGGCTGGCCGCGGGTGTGCGCATCACATGCAAGCGTCCGGTGGCGGGCAAAAAATGGTTGTCGGGCGTTTCCGCGCAAATCCGTGCTTCGATCGCATGGCCTTGCACCTGCACCTGGGCTTGCGTCAGCGGCAAGGGCTCACCCGCTGCAATGCGAAGCTGCCATTCCACCAGGTCCAGACCCGTCACGGCTTCGGTGACCGGGTGCTCGACCTGCAAGCGGGTGTTCATCTCCATGAAGAAAAAATCCATGCCCTGGGCGGTTTGCTCGACGATGAACTCCACCGTGCCTGCGCCGAGGTAGTTGACCGCTTTGGCTGCAGCCACGGCTGCCGCACCCATGCGCTCGCGCAGCGCTGGGCTCAAGCCAGGCGCGGGCGACTCTTCCAGCACTTTTTGGTGACGCCTTTGCACCGAGCAATCGCGTTCATGCAAATGAACGGTGTTGCCAAGGCTGTCAGCAAACACCTGTATCTCTATGTGGCGCGGGCGCTGCACATATTTTTCAAGCAGCACCGCATCATTGCCGAAACTGCTGCGCGCTTCGCGCTGGCATGCCGCCAAACCTTCCGCAAAGTCACTGGCCTGGGTGACGATGCGCATGCCTTTGCCACCGCCGCCTGCACTGGCCTTGATCAACACCGGAAAGCCGATGTCTTGCGCGGCTTTGGCCAACAAGACCGGGTCTTGGTCAGCACCGTGGTAACCCGGGACGAGCGGCACACCGGCTTTTTCCATCAACTGTTTGGAGGCGGCTTTCAAGCCCATGGCTTGGATAGAGGCTGAGGATGGGCCGATGAAGACCAAGCCTGCGGCAACGCAGGCATCGGCGAAAGCGGCGTTTTCGCTCAGAAAACCGTAGCCTGGGTGAACCGCTTGGGCACCGGTTTGCAAGGCGGCATCGATGATGCGCTGCCACTGTAAGTAGCTGTCTTGCGGCGCAGCACCGCCGATGTGTACCGCTTCATCGCAGGCCAGCACATGCGCTGCATCTGCATCTGCATCGGAATACACCGCCACGCCTTGGATACCCATACGCCGTGCGGTGGCCGCCACGCGACAGGCAATCTCGCCGCGGTTGGCAATCAGTATTTTGCGGAACATGCTCAGTAACGCTTGGCCACTTCTTCGAGCATGACCTCGGTGGCGCCGCCACCGATGGCCAAGACCCGCGCATCACGCCATAAGCGTTCGATCGGCGCTTCGCGCATGTAGCCCATGCCACCCCAAAACTGCTGGCAACCACCGACCACCTCGTTGACCAACTCGCCCGTCAGCGACTTGAGCATGGACACTTCTTGCACGATGTCATGCGCTTGGGTGACCGACCAGGCGCAGTGGTACATGAACTGACGCGCGGCACGTGTCTTGGCGTCGAGCATGGCGATGCGTTGGCGGATGTTTTGCATGTCCCACAAGGCCTTGCCAAAGGCTTGGCGTTGCCGAACATAGTCCAGCGTCAAGGCAAGGGCCTGTTGGCAATGACCTACCGCCATCGCGGCCAAGGCGATGCGCTCGGTTTGCAGGTTTTTCATGAGCGCGTAAAAACCTTTGTCTTGCTCACCCAGCAAGGCCTCAGGCCCTAAGCGCACCTTGTCGAGCACCAACTCGGCCGTGTCCGAACACAGCCAGCCGGTTTTGTCCAAGGAGCGGCCCACGCTGAAACCAGGTGTGCCTTTTTCCACGATGAACATCGACATCTGGTGCTTGCCAGGGCCGGTTTTCGCCGCCACGAAATACAGGTTGGCATGCACGCCGTTGGTGATGTAGATCTTGGTGCCATTGAGCACCCAGCCATCGCCCTCTTTTTTTGCAGTGCTGCGCATACCGGCTAAATCAGAACCCGCGCCAGGCTCGGTCATGGCCACGGCGCAAATGGTGTCGCCCGCGATGATGCTGGGCATGTACTTGGCCTTTTGAGCTGCGGTCCCAGCGTGGTGCAAATGCGGCGAAGCCATGTCGGTGTGCACCAAGACGCTCACGATGAAGCCCGCAAACGTCGATTGCGACAGCGCTTCGGCAAACACCAGGTTGGTCAGGGCGTCGGCCTCTGCACCGCCGTATTCGCTTTCGTACATCAGGCCAAAAAAGCCAGCGTCGCCCAATTTTTTCAACACCTCACGCGGCACCTTGCCGGCTTTTTCCCACTCAAGGCCATAGGGCTCGACTTCGCGCTCGAGAAAGCGCTGCATTTGGTCGCGCAGGGTGTGGTGTTCGGGCAGGTGGTAGATGTGGTTCATGTCAAGATTTGGGGGGGAATTACATGCGAAAGACACCAAAGCGGGTGTCGGGAATCGGGGCGTTCAGCGAAGCCGAGAGTGCCAAGGCCAACACCTGACGGGTGTCAGCCGGGTCGATCACGCCATCGTCCCACAGGCGGGCGCTGGCGTAATAGGGGTGGGATTGGTGGGCGAACTGGTCGAGCAGCGGCTGCTTGAACTTGGCCTCTTCATCGGCGCTCCAACTGCCGCCCTTGGCCTCGATGCCATCACGGCGCACCGTGGCCAAGACGCTGGCGGCCTGCTCGCCGCCCATGACGCAAATGCGCGCGTTGGGCCACATCCACAAAAACCGGGGATTGAAGGCGCGGCCACACATGCCGTAATTGCCCGCGCCATAGCTGCCACCGATGATCAAGGTGAACTTGGGCACCTGGGCACTGGCCACCGCGGTCACCATCTTGGCGCCATGGCGGGCAATGCCCTCGTTTTCATACTTGCGGCCCACCATGAAGCCGGTGATGTTTTGCAAAAACACCAAGGGGATTTTCCGTTGGCAACACAGCTCGATGAAGTGCGCGCCCTTTTGCGCCGACTCGGAAAACAACACGCCGTTGTTGGCAATGATGCCGACAGGCATGCCCTCGACATGGGCAAAGCCACACACCAAGGTGGCGCCAAAGCGCGGTTTGAATTCATGCAGTTCAGAGCCGTCCACCATGCGGGCGATGATCTCGCGCACGTCATACGGCTTTTTGGTGTCGGTGGGTATGACTCCGTGCAGCTCCTGCACATCGTAGAGCGGCGGGCGGGCGGGCTCAACCGCGGCATGAATGACTTTGCGGCGGTTCAACCGCGCCACCGCCTCGCGCGCCAGCGCCAAGGCATGGGCATCGTTGTCGGCCAAATGGTCGGCCACGCCCGACAAGCGGGTGTGCACATCGCCACCACCCAAATCTTCAGCGGTCACGATTTCGCCAATGGCAGCCTTGACCAACGGCGGGCCGCCCAGGAAGATGGTGCCTTGGTTTTTCACGATGATGGTCTCGTCGCTCATGGCCGGCACATAGGCGCCGCCCGCGGTGCAACTGCCCATGACCACGGCAATCTGCGCGATGCCCTGGGCGCTCATATTGGCCTGGTTGTAGAAGATGCGGCCAAAGTGCTCCTTATCGGGAAACACGTCGTCTTGGTTGGGCAAATTCGCGCCGCCCGAGTCGACCAGGTAAATGCAAGGCAAGTGGTTTTGCTGGGCAATCTCTTGGGCCCGCAAATGCTTTTTCACGGTCATGGGGTAATAAGTGCCGCCCTTGACAGTGGCGTCATTGCAAACAATCACACAATCCACGCCACTGACCCGACCCAAGCCCGCAATCACACCGGCGCAAGGTGCATCCCCGTTGTACATGCCGTGGGCGGCCAGGGGGCTGAATTCCAAAAACGGGGTGCCAGGGTCCAACAGCAACGAGACCCGTTCGCGTGGCGGCAGTTTGCCGCGCGCCAATTGCTTGGCCCGCGCTGACTCGCCGCCGCCTTGGGCGCTGGCTTGCAACTGCAGGCGCAGATCGGCCACCATGTTTTGCATGGCCTGGGCATTGGCCTGAAAAGTGGCCGATCGGGGTGACAATTGACTCGCCAGAACGCTCATGGGCTTAGATCATTTCAATGGCCATGGCCGTGCCTTCGCCGCCACCGATGCACAAGGTGGCCAGGCCTTTTTTCAGGCCTTTGGCTTGCATGGCGTGGATCAGGGTGACGATGATGCGGGCGCCAGACGCGCCGATCGGGTGACCCAAAGCGCAAGCACCGCCGTTGATGTTGACGATCTCGTGGGGAACCTTGAGTTCGTGCATCAGCGCCATGGGCACCACGGCAAAGGCTTCGTTGACTTCCCACAACTCGACATCGCCGACGCTCCAGCCAGCGCGGGCCAAGGCCTGCTGGGTGGCGCCCACGGGTGCGGTGGTGAACCACTCTGGCTCTTGGGCAAAGGTGGCGTGGCTCGCGATGCGTGCCAGGGGGGTACAGCCGAGTTTTTGAGCGGTGCTCTCGCGCATCATCACCAAGGCTGCCGCGCCATCGTTGATGGACGAGCTGGAGGCAGCGGTGATGGTGCCGTCTTTCTTGAACGCCGGACGCAAGCTGCTGACCTTGTCGAGCTTGACCTTGCCAGGGCCTTCGTCGATGCTGACCACGCGGTCGCCCGCACGCTCTTTGACGGTGACAGCGGTTATTTCTTTGGCGAACGCGCCAGAAGCGTTGGCGGCCTTGGCGCGCTCCACGCTGGTCATGGCGAACTTGTCTTGGGCTTCACGGGTGAAGCTGTATTTGGCGGCGCAGTCTTCGCCAAACGTACCCATGGAGCGGCCTGCTTCGTAAGCGTCTTCCAGGCCGTCGAGCATCATGTGGTCGTAAATTTTGTCATGGCCCATGCGGTAGCCGCCACGGCCTTTGAGCATCAGGTAGGGGGCGTTGGTCATGCTTTCCATGCCACCTGCCACCAACACCTCTTGGGTGCCCGCTACCAACATGTCATGGGCGAACATCGCGGCCCGCATGCCCGAGCCACACATCTTGGACAAGGTGACTGCTCCCGCGCTCTTGGGTAATCCGCCCTTGAAAGCCGCTTGACGCGCCGGTGCTTGGCCTTGGCCAGCCAGCAAGCAGTTGCCAAAAATCACCTCGGTGACCGCATCTGGTGCGATGCCAGCGCGCTGCACGGCAGCGGCAATCGCTGCCCCGCCCAAATCATGCGCGGACAGGGCGGCAAAGTCGCCTTGAAAACTGCCCATGGGTGTGCGTGCAGCACTCACGATCACGATTGAATCAGACATGTGTGTCTCCTCTTTGATAAAAATCACGAATGGCTTGCCAGGCTCAACCTCTGCACAGCAAAGCGTTTGTCAGCCTCATACGGGAACACATCATGGACATGTCCTTGGCTGATTTTGTCTTTGTGACCTTGCCAAAAGCTTGCGTCCAGCAATTCGGCATGGTGCTTCATGAAGACCGATCGTACCGCTGGGTTGCCAAGCAAGAATGGGCCAAAGGTTTCAGGAAAAACATCGCGTGGACCAACGTGGTACCAAATCTCGCCGGACATTTCGTCCTCTTCGTTGCGGGGTGCGGGCACGCGACGGAAATGGCAATCGGTGACATACTCGATCTCATCGTAGTCGTAGAACACCACTTTGCCGTGGCGTGTCACGCCAAAGTTTTTCCACAACATGTCGCCAGGGAAGATATTGGCGGCCACCAAGTCCTTGATGGCGTTACCGTATTCGATCACTGCACGCTCCATCTGGGCCTGCGCCTTGGGGTCATCTAGGCCTGCGTCAAAAGCCTCTTGCAGGTAAATGTTCAGAGGAATCATGCGCCGCTCGATGTAGGCATGCTTGATCACCACTTCTTGGTGGCCACCGGCTTGGTTATTGATTTCAATCTGGCTGGGCGCAAATTTTTGGATCTCGGCAATCAGCTCATCCTCGAAGCGCTCGCGCGGAAACGCCACGTTGCTGTACTCCAAGGTGTCGGCCATGCGACCCACCCGGTCGTGTTGCTTCACGAGCATGTACTTGCCCTGGATTTGCTCGCGGCTGGTGTCTTTTGGGGGCGGGTAAAAGTCTTTGATGACTTTGAACACGTAAGGGAACGACGGTTGGTCAAACACCAACATCACCATGCCCTTGATGCCGGGCGCAATGCGGAATTTGTCGGTGCTGTGGCGCTGGTGGTAGAGCAGGTCTCGGTAGAACAAGGTTTTGCCCTGCTTGGCCAAGCCCAGCCCGTTGTAAATCTCGGCACGCGGTTTGCGCGGCATCATGCTGCGTAAAAACTGCACATAGGCCGACGGGATGTCCATGTCCACCAAGAAATAGGCGCGCGCGAAACTGAACAACATCAGCAAATCGTCTTCGCCAAACAAAGCCGCGTCAATCACCAATTGGCCTTGTGGGTTGTGCAGTATGGGCAATGCAAAGGGTATTTCCTGAAAGCCGTTGATCACTTTGCCAACGATGTAAGCCCCCTTGTTGCGAAAGAACAGGTTGGACAGCACCTGCACCTGAAAGTTGGCACGCAAGCGGGTGTTGTCCAAGCGGCTTTGCACATTGCGCAAGATGTCCGCCACATCCCGATCCAGGTCCTCGAAAGGGCAGGCCAACTGGAAATGCCGAACCATTTTTCCGACCACATCGCTCAAGTTGTTTGCCGACGGGTACCAGGCTTTGTAAGTGGGCAGCGCGCCTGCTTCATCGTTTTCTATGTACTCGGTGCTGACCGCAGGCCGCACAAAAATGAATTCGTTTTGGAAATAGCTGCGGTCCAGGATTTTGGTGGTCACCGAGTTGAAAAACGTCTCAGCCAGTTCGGGTTGGAAATGGTCCACCAGCAAGCCGATGTAATGCAACTTCACTTGTTGCCAAATTTCTTTGGGCTGGGTTTCCGCTTGGTATTGAGTCTCTAAACGCTCAGAACACTCTTTCACCCGCAGGTCGTAATACTCGATCCGCTCTCGCTGGGCCCGTTGCTGTCCGTGCCAGTCTTGCTGCTCAAAACGGCGCTTGGCCTGGGAAGACTCCAATCGGAACAACTCATAGTGGCGGTTAAACCCGTCCATCATCGCTTTGGCGATGTCATAGGCAACGGTGGAGTCTAGGCGCTGGGGGAACATGCTGGCAGGTCTTAGGGTTTAGCGCGTGGATAACGCTTGAAAGCCGTGCGAAACACATCCACAACCTCTTCGGCGCGGCTCATGGTGACTTGCAAGTCTTTGACCAGGCCATCGCTCAAGCCGTAAATCCAGCCGTGAACACTGATTTTTTGACCGCGTGCCCAGGCATCTTGCATGATGTTAGACAAAGCCACGTTGCCCACTTGTTCGAGCACATTCATTTCGCACAAGACGGCTTCCATCTCGGCTTGGGGCAAATGGTTCAGCCGTTGGCGGTGGCGCAAATGCACGTCAGACACATGGCGCAACCAGTTGTCGGCCAAACCAATCCGGGTGCCACGCGCCGCGGCAATGACGCCACCGCAGCCGTAGTGGCCGACCACCATGATGTGCTCAACCTTGAGGTGGTCAACTGCAAACTGGATGACCGACAAAGCGTTCAAGTCGGAATGCACCACCACATTGGCCACATTGCGGTGTACGAACACCTCGCCCGGGTCCAGGCCAATGATTTCGTTGGCGGGTACGCGGCTGTCTGAGCAGCCGATCCAGAGGTATTTCGGTGACTGCTGTTTGGCCAGTCGCTCAAAAAAGCCAGGGCGCTCTTGCGACATGCGCCTGGCCCAATCGCGGTTGTTGTCAAACAAAGAGGTGATCGAAGTCGTCATGTTCAAACCCTCTCGATTGTTTGGTGCTTGGCCATCAATTGCTTGGCCTCTCGTTCATGTTGCTTGACTTCATCCAAATTGGCTTGAATCTCTTGCATTTGCAACTCCAGTTGCTTGCGATGCTCCGCCAGCACGGCAGTGAATTTTTGCAACTGCGGCACCGTGTCACGTGGACTGTCGTACATGTCGATGATGTCTTTGGCCTCGGTCAATGACAAGCCCAGGCGCTTGGCGCGCAAGGTCAAGCGCAGCCGGGCACGCTCGCGCGCGCTGTAAATCCGATTGCGTCCGCCTGGCCCATGGCGCTCGGGGCGCAGCAAACCCATGTCCTCGTAAAACCGGATGGCACGGGTGGTGAGGTCGAACTCTTTGGCCAGGTCGCGAATGGTGTAGTGGGTCGCCATGGAAGAATTGACGTTTACGTAAACGTTAATTATCAAGCAAAATCTGCTGACTGGGGTAGCCAAGGCATCTAGCGCTTCAAGCCCATTGCGGCAACACCTCGTCCTTGAGCTGCGCGCGGCGCTCGGCATAATCGGGCACCACGGTGCGCACTGTGTCCCAAAACAAAGGGCTGTGGTCCATCACCCGCAAATGGCTGAGTTCGTGAACCACGACATAGTCGATGATGTCTTGTTTGAAATGCACCAAACGCCAATTCAAACGAATCGCCCCATCGGCACTGGCTGAGCCCCACCGGGTGCTGGCGTTGCTCAAGGAGAGCTTTTTCCACTGCACGCCCAGGCCGGGCGCAAAGTGGTTCAGGCGTTGCGTGAAGTTGTGCTTGGCTTGCTGCATCAGCCAGGCTTGCACCGCATCCCGGATTTGTTGTTCACTGGCCGTTTGTGAAACGGCCACTCGCAACACGCGTGGGCTGCCCAGGCAGGCGTCTGTTGCCGCTTGCAAATGGGCGCCTACGGTCTTGAAACCGTGCGTCGCATCCAGCTTGAGCACAATGGTTTCCCCCAAGAACGGCAATGTCACACCATCGCGCCATTGGATGATGCTGGCTTGCATCTGCCGCTGACGTGCTTGCATTTCCAACAACTGGTGCAAGATCCA
>CAMCES010000018.1 GCA_945873925.1 Bordetella parapertussis | reverse complement strand
GGCCGTAGACCGCGTCTTGGAAGTCCAGCACGCCCAAGCGCTGCTGCTCGGGGTCGTCGGGCACCATCAGGTTGCGCGGCATGAAGTCGCGGTGCACGAACACCTGCGGCGCGGCCAAGTTGTTGGCCACCAAACGGTCAAACACGGTTTGCAACTGCAGTTGCTGCGGCTCGGTCAAGCGGATCTGTTTGTGCTGTCCGATGTACCAATCCGGAAAGAGCTGTAACTCGCGGCGCAACAAGGCTTGCTCATAGTCGGGTAATACGCCTGGTTGGGAGGCCTGTTGCCACAGCACCAGGGCATCGACCGCTTGTTCAAACAAGGCTTGCCGACGCGGCGCAGGTGCGTCTTGCAACACCTGCATCATGGTCTGGCTGCCCAAGTCGTCCAGCAGCAAGAAACCTTGGCCCTCATCCCAGGCCAGCACCTGGGGTGCATGCAAGCCGGCCTGGGCCATCAAGCCAGCGATCCGCACAAAGGGCTCGCTGTTTTCTTTGTCGGGCGGCGCATCCATCAAAATGAAACTGCCGCGGGCACCATCGATGCGGAAATAACGCCGGAAACTCGCGTCAGCCGAGGCCACACGCACACTGGCGGGTTGGAGTGCGTGCTCGGGGGAGACGCTTTGCAGCCATTGGCTGAAGGCCTCGCCGCGATGAGGGTTGGCCCATCCGAGGGCGGCAATCGCTTCGGGGACAGGCCCAGCAGCGGCATGGGAGAAGGTGAAGGTGCTCATGGATAATCCAAATTCTACAAACAGCGCTGTTGCCAGCGTCCCTCTTCTTTCATGCGCATGTTTTTTCACTCGTCGGTGCTTGCCCGCCTGCTGCCTTGGATCGGCCTGTGGGCGATCACTGCCGCAGCGCAAACCCCCCAAGCACCGAGCGCACCGTTGAAGCTCAAACCCAGCGCCGGCTTGAGCGAAACGCCCTCGCGCGCCGAGCGACAGCGACAGCCCACGTACTTGCAAAGCGACAGGGTCACAGGCCAATCAGATGTGCGCACCGTCTTGGAAGGACAGGTGCAATTGCGCCGAGGCGACACCTTGATCCGCGCCGACCGCATCGACTATCTGCAGTCACTGGACCAAGCCACCGCCACCGGCCATGTCTACATGAACCGTGCTGGCAGCCGTTATGAGGGTGAGTTCTTGGAGTTGTCTGTGGACGCGATGCAGGGCTTTGTTTTGCAGCCGCGTTACCAATTCCTGCGCAACCAAGGCCACGGAACAGCCCAGCGCTTGGACTTCCAAGATGACAAAAACGCGGTGGCCAGCCAAGCCACCTACACCACCTGCACCCGAAAGCCCGGCCCCTCTTGGTTGCCTGATTGGTTCATGAAGGCTGACCGCATCAGCTTTGACCTGGATAAAAACCAAGCGGTGGCCACCGATGCCTTGTTGAGCTTCAAAGGCTTGCCACTGTTGCCCATTCCTTCATTCAGTTTCCCCCTGAACAATGACAGAAAATCGGGCTTTTTGCCGCCCACCTTTGGCGTCGACAGCCTAGGCGGTGTGGAGGTGAGCCAACCGTATTACTTCAACCTTGCGCCCAACCGCGACCTGACCGTCACCGCCACACCCATGACCCGCCGCGGCGTGAAGTTCAGCAACGAGTTCAGGTACATGGAGCGAGCCTTGCCCCTGCCGCCATTTCAAGGCACTGCGCGGCTCGAACTCATGCCGATAGATGACTTGCGTGGCCAAGCCCGCTGGGGCCTGAGCATGAGCCACTCCGGCTGGGGTGATCTGAGCCAACCGATCGGGTTTGGTTTCAACCTCAACCGGGTGAGTGATGCCAATTACTGGCGCGACTTTGCCTCGGTCAGCGGTGACCCGCTGGCCCAGCGTATTTTGCCCAACAGTGCCAATATAGGCTGGGGGCGCGGCAGCTTGACCACCGGTCTGAATCTGCTCAAGTGGCAGACCATGCAAGACCCCGACCCCACGGCTGCGATCGCTTCTCCATTTGACCGCTTGCCGCAACTCAATGCCAGTTACCTGCGCGGGGATTTGCGCGGCGGTTTTGATTGGCAGGTCGCTGGCGAGCTCACCCGCTTCAGCGTGGACCGCTCTTTGTATTGCAACCTGTCTGGCAACCAGTCGAGCGTTGCTTGTCTGCAACCGAACGCGGTTCGCATGGTGCTGGCCAACCAACTGAGCAGACCGGTTTTGGTGCCCTATGGTTACCTCATACCCAAAGTGATCTTGCATGCCAGGCAGTACCAATACGACAGCCCGTACCTGGGCATGTATGGCAACAGCACACCCGCCCAAACCGGCAGCGCGGTGGTGCCCACCTTCAGCTTGGATACCGGCGCGGTGCTGGAGCGTCCGGTCAGGTTGTTTGGCTTGAACTGGACGCAAACCCTGGAGCCGCGCGGCTTTTATGTCAAAACGCCCACCCGCACCCAAAACGACCTGCCTAACTACGACACGGGTTTCAATGACTTTAACTTTGCCACCGTGTTCACCGAAAACGCGTTTTCCGGCAACGACCGTATCTCCGACACCCACACCTTTACCGTGGGCACCACTTCGCGTTTGATCAACCCAGACACCGGGGCAGAGGGCGCGCGGTTTGGTCTGGCCCAGCGCTTTCGACTGAGCGACCAAGAGGTTTTGTTGACCCCGACGGACACCCCCATCAGGGGCAGCTACAGCGATGTGTTGGCCGGCGCGAGCATCTACATCACGCCTCGCTTGAGTCTTGACAGCATGCTGCAATACAACCCGGTGATTCGCGCCACTGAGCGTGAGTCCCTCGCCGCGCGCTACAACCCCAGCGGCTACCGCACCATCAGTGCCGCCTATCGACACCAGCGCCTGTCCTCTGAAACCGCCGAGACCTCCTGGCAGTGGCCGCTCAATGACCTGTGGGGTGACCGGGGTGTCGACCAGCGACAAGGTCGGGGTTTGGGCGAGCAGCAGTGGTACAGCTTGGGCCGCTTCAGCTACAACTTGAAAGAAAAACGCCTGGTCGACTCAATGCTGGGCTTTGAATACGATGCCGGTTGCTGGGTGGCGCGTGCGGCCATGACCCGCAATCAAATCTCCTTGACCAGCGCAACCACCCGCTTGATGTTCCAATTGGAGTTGAACGATTTCTCCAAGTTGGGCGTGGGCAATGTTTCAACACTCAGAGACAATATTTCCCGTTACCAACATTTGCGTGAGCCGTTCCGGCTCGCGCCCAGCCGATTTGGCCAATATGACTGACAAACCCATGCCCTTTACCTCTCGAACCACCTTGGCTCTGGTGTGTGCCGCCATGGCGCTCACCGCGCTGGCCCCGGTGCAGGCGCAAGCCCTCAAGCCCGTCAAGCCCAAGGCGGCCACCGGCTTGAGCTTGTCCAAGCCAGAGCCGGCGATACCGCCAAGCGTGGTCAGTGCCCAGGCACCCAAGGCGCTCGACTTCATTGTGGCGGTGGTGGACAACGAACCCATCACCAACCTGGAGGTCAACCGCTTGGCAGCGATGGCCGACCCCGCAGCCGCCAAAATGAACCGCAACGCCTTGCTGATGGAAGTGATGGAAACCTTGATCGACGAGGCCGCGCAACTGGGGGTTGCCCGGCAATCAGGCCTGCAAGTCAGCCCCGAAGAGCTCGATGCCGCCGTTGCCAGCACCGCCCAGCGCAACCAACTGAGCTTGGAGGAGATGCGCCAGCGCCTGCAAGCGCAAGGCATTTCCTGGGAGCAGTACCGTGGGCAAATCCGCCGTCAAATCATGTTGCAGCGGGTGCGCGAGCGCGAGGTCACCGGGCGCATCAAAATCCAAGACTTTGAGGTGGACGCGTTTTTGCGCGAGAGCAAGCTCACGCAAGCCAGCGCCAATGCAGACATCCACATCGCCCATATCTTGATCACCGTGCCCGAAAAAGCCTCGGCCGACGAGGTGGCCAAGCTGATGACCAAGGCCGATGAGGCCATGACCCGGCTCAAGGCCGGCGAAGACTTTGGCAAGCTCGCCGCCCAAGTCTCACAAGCGCCTGACCGCGCCAGTGGTGGGCAATTGGGCTTGCGCAGCCCCGACCGCTACCCCTCTTTGTTTGCAGATGCGGTCAAGACCTTGGCGGTCGGCGCTGTGACCGGCCCGGTGCGATCTGGCGCGGGTTTTCACATCCTCAAGTTGCTCGAGCGCCGCAGCAACGACAGCCTGCCGACAACCATCACCCAAACCCGTGCGCGTCACATCCTGTTGCGCCCGGGCGGCAAGCTCAGCCAAGATGCAGCGCGTGCCCAGCTCGCCACCTTCAAAAAACAAATCGAAACCGGTTTGGCCAATTTTGAAGACCTGGCGCGGGTCCATTCGCAAGACGGCAGCGCTGAGCAAGGCGGTGACCTGGGTTGGGCCAATCCGGGCATGATGGTGCCGGAGTTCGAGGCCACCATGAACAATCTGTCGCCCGGGCAAATCGCCGACCCGCTGGTGTCTCGCTTTGGCGTGCACCTGGTGCAGGTGCTGGAGCGGCGCGAGGCGCCCTTGAGCCTGCGTGACCAACAGGACTTGGCGCGCAATATCTTGCGCGAACGCAAGTTTGACCAGGCTTACAAAATCTGGGAGAGCGAAGTGCGCGGCCGCGCCTATGTGGAATACCGTGAAACGCCGCAATAAGCGGCCAAGCATCTGATGGCGCAGCACCAAGCCCGCAAGCGCTTTGGTCAGCATTTCCTGACCGATGGCGCGGTGATCGAGCAGATGGTGCAAGCGATCGCCCCACACAGCGGCGAGCCGATGGTGGAGATCGGTCCTGGTTTGGCCGCCATGACCCAACCCTTGGTCGAGCGTTTGGGCAAGCTTCAGGTGATCGAGCTTGACCGCGATTTGGCGGCTCGATTGCGCCAACACCCGCGATTGCATGTCCTCGAATCCGATGTGCTCAAGGTCGATTTCACTGCGCTGGCGCAGCGCATGCAAACCACCGCGCTCAGGGTGGTGGGTAACCTGCCCTACAACATTTCCACGCCGATCTTGTTTCACCTGCTCGAGCATGTGCGGGTGGTGAAAGACCAGCACTTCATGTTGCAAAAAGAAGTCGTCGAGCGCATGGTAGCCCAACCCTCCACCGCCAACTACGGCCGCTTGAGCGTCATGTTGCAGTGGCGTTACGACATGGAAATGCTGCTCTTGGTCGGTCCGCAGGCGTTCAAGCCGCCCCCACGCGTGGTCAGCGCGGTGGTGCGCATGACACCCTGGGCAGAGCCTGCGGTGTTGGATCTGCGCTTGCTCAGCGAGTTGGTGCAGGTCGCCTTCAGCCAGCGGCGTAAGTTGTTGCGCCACACCTTGGGCAAGTGGCTCCAGGCGCGTGGTTTCAGCGGTGACTTCGAGGTCCAGCGGCGCGCGGAAGAGGTCGCGGTGGCTGAGTATGTTGCTTTGGCGCAGGCTGTCTCAGCTTGACAGGCTGGCCAGCAACTCTTCTCGCATCAGGCGTTTCATCAACTTGCCGTTGGCATTGCGTGGCAACGGTGTATCGCGCAGGGTGAAGCTCTCGGGTACTTTTTCGCGTGACAAGCGGGCGCTGCAAAACGCGCTCAGCTCGGCCTGGTCCACCGACTGGCGCAGCGAGATGAAGGCATGCACCCGTTCGCCCAAGACCGGACAAGGCTTGGCTACGATGGCGCATTCGGCCACGGCCGGGTGCTCATGCAAAGTGTTCTCTACCTCGATGCAGTAAATCTTGTAGCCGCCTCGGTTGAGCATGTCTTTTTTGCGGTCCAGGATACGCACATAGCCTTCTGCGTCGATGCTGCCCATGTCGCCCGACTTCCAGTAGCCGTCGACAAACTCCTGGGCGGTGGCCTCTGGGTTGTGCCAGTAGCCTGCCACCACCATCGGTCCTTTGATCCAGATCTCGCCCATCTCGCCGGCAGGCAATTCGCGGCCATCGTCGTCCACCACTTTCATCTCGGCGCAGGGCACAGGCAGACCCACGGTGTCGTTGTGCGTGGCGGTTTGACCGGGCGGCATCATGGTCGCCGGCGAGGTGGTTTCGGTCGCGCCATAGCAATTCATCAGCACCAATTGAGGCAACTGTCTGGCCAAAGCCTCGATGCTGGCCACCGGCATTGGCGCGCCGCCATAGGCGCCGACGCGCCACGCGCTCAAGTCGAGTTGGGCAAACGGGTCTTGCAACAAACACAGGTTGTACATGGCCGGCACCATCAGGCTGTGGGTCATACGCTCGCGCACCGCCAAATCCAAAAACAAGGCGGCTTTGAACATGGGCAGGATCACCAACTTGCCAGCGGCGTGCAGCATGGTGGTGACCAGCGCCACCAAGCCGGTGACATGGCTGAGCGGCACGGCAGCGATGCTGCAGTCGGCGGGCCCCAGCCCCATGCCGGTTTGGAAATGCATGCAGGAATGCACCACGCCAAAGTGGCTCAGCATCGCGCCCTTGGGCCGACCGGTGGTGCCCGAGGTGTACAAAATCACCACCGTGTCTTCTTCATCCACCAGGGCAGCCGAGGTCAGTGGTGTATCGGCCAACAGGCCGTGAAAGTCCAGCGCATCGGCGCAGCCATCGAAACTCACGCGCCACTTCAGGTCAGGCAGGCTCGCTGCGTCAGGCAACACGCTGTGCAAAGCCGCGTCATGCACCAGCATGGCAGCGCCGCAGTGCTCGAGCATGTAGTGCAAGCCAGGGGTTTGTTCACGGATGCTCAAAGGCACGGTGACAGCGCCCAAGCGGGTGGCGGCCAGCAGGCTCAGCACAAACT
The DNA here is from genome assembly GCA_945873925.1 of Bordetella parapertussis. Lineage (GTDB taxonomy): Bacteria > Pseudomonadota > Gammaproteobacteria > Burkholderiales > Burkholderiaceae_C > Limnohabitans. The sequence continues at coordinate 27,622 of CAMCES010000018.1, read as the reverse complement.
CGATGCGGTTGCTGAGCAACAAAGCGATGCGGTCACCGGGCTGCACGCCCAAGCCGCGCCAACCGGCGGCCAGGCGGCCGACTTGCTGGTCGAGCGCTGCATACGTCAGTCGGGTGTCCTCACAGACCAGGGCCGTGCCCTGCGGGTTGTGCGCCACCGCATTGGCCAGCAAGGCGTGCAAGCTGCGTGGGCGCTCGGCAAAGCAACGCACCTGCCGACTGCCGGTAAAGTGCGACTCCCGGGTAATCGTTGGCCAGCGCAGGGCAGGGTGTGTCATGCGGCTGGCCGGGCGAATCAAGCGGCCAAGCGCTTGGCAATCGCGGCTTTGGTGGCCGGCAACTGTGGCGGCAAGTGGTGCGCGAGTTGCTGGAACAAGGCTTCATGCAGGTTCAGTTCTTGTGTCCAAGCGGCTTTGTCCACATGGGTCACGGTGTTGAACTGCTCGGCCGTGAAGTTCAGGCCAGTCCAGTTCAACTCGTTGAAGTGGGGGCTGATGCCAAACACGTTCTCCGCGCCTTTGGCCGTGCCTTCGATGCGGTCGATCATCCACTTCAGTACGCGCATGTTCTCGCCGTAGCCAGGCCAGACAAACTGGCCGTCTTCGCCCTTGCGGAACCAGTTGACGCAGTAAATGGCTGGCAGCTTGGCGCCACTGGCTTGGAGCTTTTGGCCCAGTTGCAGCCAGTGTTGGAAATAGTCGCTCATGTTGTAGCCCATGAAAGGCAGCATGGCAAACGGGTCGCGGCGTACCACGCCTTGTTGGCCTGCAGCAGCAGCGGTGGTCTCCGAGCCCATGGTGGCGGCCATGTACACGCCTTCCACCCAATCACGCGCTTCGGTGACCAAGGGCACGGTGGTCGAGCGACGACCACCAAAGATGAAGGCGTCGATGGTGACGCCTGCCGGGTCGTCCCAGGCGCTGTCGAGCGCGGGGTTGTTGATGGCAGCCACGGTGAAGCGGGCGTTGGGATGCGCGGCTTTGGCGCCGGTTTCCTTGGCGATCGCGGGCGTCCAGTCTTTGCCTTGCCAGTCGATGCAGTGGGCAGGCGCGTCGCTCATGCCTTCCCACCAGACATCGCCATCGTCGGTCAGGGCCACGTTGGTGAAGATCACGTCACGGTCCAGGCTGGCCATGCAGTTGGGGTTGGTCATGGTGTTGGTGCCGGGGGCGACGCCAAAGTAGCCCGCCTCGGGGTTGATCGCGCGCAGGCGGCCGTCGTCACCGGGTTTGATCCAGGCAATGTCGTCACCGATGGTGGTGACTTTCCAGCCGGGCATGCCTGCCGGTGGGATCAGCATGGCGAAATTGGTCTTGCCGCAGGCGCTGGGGAAGGCTGCTGCCACATGGTATTTTTTGCCCTCGGGGTTGGTCACGCCCAAGATCAGCATGTGCTCGGCCAACCAGCCTTGGTCGCGGCCCATGTTCGAGGCGATGCGCAGCGCGAAACACTTTTTGCCCAACAGCGCATTGCCACCGTAGCCCGAGCCGTAAGACCAGATTTCACGTGTTTCGGGGTAGTGCACGATGTACTTGGTGGTGTTGCAAGGCCAGCTGATGTCTTTGTCGCCGGCATTCAAAGGCGCGCCCACGGTATGCACGCAGGGCACGAACTCGCCGTGCTCGCCCAGCACCTCGTAGACCGCTTTGCCCATGCGGGTCATGATCTTCATGTTGACCGCGACATAGGCGCTGTCGGAGAGCTCGATGCCGATATGGGCAATCGGGCTGCCCAGGGGACCCATGCTGAAGGGCACCACATACATGGTGCGCCCCGCCATGCAACCGTCAAACAGCGGTTGCAGGGTTTGGCGCATTTCCGCGGGGTCCATCCAGTTGTTGGTGGGGCCGGCGTTTTCTTTTTTGACCGAGCAAATGAACGTGCGGTCTTCCACGCGGGCCACGTCCGAGGGGTCGGAGCAGGCCAGAAACGAGTTGGGGCGTTTCGCGGGGTTGAGCTTTTTGAAGGTGCCGGTGTCCACCAATTGTTGGCACAAGGCATCGTATTCGGCTTGGCTGCCATCGCACCAATGGATGGCGTCGGGTTTGCACAAGGCCACCATGTCGGCGACCCAGGCGATGAGTGGGGGGTTTTTCACAAAAGATGGGGCGGTGAGCCCCGCGCCTGCATGGGCGGTGGCGGTCATGTTTGTCTCCTGCACTTTATAGGTTGAATTCAGCCCCCTGCGTTCAAGGGACTCAGCTCAAGCCAATAAAAAAAGCGCCATCGGACTGGCGCTGTCACGCTGTGCGGCTGGGTCAGACTTCAGGCCATGAAAACGGCAATGAATGCCAACAGGAAAATCAGCACGCCGCCGCCGATGGGCAGCACATAGGGCATGAAAGGAACGATGGATTCAACAACATCTTCGTCGGCTTGGTCGTGTGGCTGTTCACTGGACATGATGACACCTTTGTTGACAGGAATCCGATTCTAAAACACCCGCCTGACCAAAACCTTATGATCCCCAGCCTACCAGAGTCTCATTGGCGACCATGTCCGACCCCAAAAATTACACCCGTGGCCAGGCCCTGCCTGGCATTTTGAAGCAGCGCATTGCCATCCTAGACGGCGCCATGGGCACCATGATCCAACGGTTCAAGCTGAGCGAGGCCCAGTACCGGGGCCAAGGCTACAGCGGCCCAGGCAGCCAGGGCGAGCGTTTCAGCGACTTTCACCGCGACATCAAGGGCAACAACGAACTTTTGAGCCTGACCCGCCCGGACGTGATCCGTGACATCCACGAAGGCTATTTGGCCGCTGGCGCTGACATGGTGGAAACCAACACCTTTGGCGCGACCACCATCGCCCAGGCCGATTACGACATGGCCGACTTGGCGGTGGAGATGAACCGCGCCTCGGCCCACATTGCACGCGCGGCTTGCGACCAATTCAGCACCCCCGACAAGCCGCGCTTTGCCTTGGGCGCTTTGGGCCCAACCCCGAAAACCGCCAGCATCAGCCCGGACGTGAACGACCCCGGTGCGCGCAATGTCGACTTTGAAGAACTGCGCCAAGCCTATTTCGAGCAAGTGCAGGCGCTGGTGGAAGGCGGCGTGCACGCGCTGCTGCTGGAAACCATCTTTGACACCTTGAACGCCAAGGCCGCGCTGTTTGCCATCGACGAATACTTTGACGCCAGTGGCGAGCGCCTGCCGCTGATCATCAGCGGCACCGTGACCGATGCCTCGGGGCGCATCCTGAGCGGCCAAACCGTCACCGCTTTTTGGCACAGCGTGCGTCACGCCCAACCCTTGGCCGTGGGCCTGAACTGCGCTTTGGGTGCGGCGCTGATGCGCCCCTATATCCAAGAGCTGGCCAAGGTGGCGGGTGACACCTTCATCAGCTGCTACCCGAACGCCGGCTTGCCCAATCCGATGAGCGACACCGGTTTCGATGAGACGCCGGAGGTGACCAGCCGCTTGCTGCACGAGTTTGCCGCCGAGGGTTTGGTGAATATCGTTGGCGGCTGCTGCGGCACCACGCCCGGGCACATCGCCGCCATTGGGCAGGCGGTCGGACCTTTGCGGCCCAGGCTGTTTCACGCCTGAGCTTCATGCGCGGCGCTCAGGCCTTGGACGCCAGCGCGTGCGCCATGGTCTTGCCCAGCTCCACGCCCCACTGGTCAAAAGCATGAACGCCCCAAACCGAGGCTTGGCAAAACACCTTGTGCTCGTACAAGGCGATCAGTGCGCCCAAACCAAAGGGCGTGAGTTGCTCGAGCCACAGCACGGTGCTGGGTATGTTGCCGGCAAAGCTGCGGTGCGGCGCGAGTCTGTCTGCCTCGGCCGGGTGCATGCCGCTTTCGCGCAGCATCTGGGCAGTCTCTGCCACGCTTCTGCCCAGCGCTAAGGCTTGGGTTTGCGCTTGCAAGTTCAGCAACACCACCCGCTGGTGCTCTGCCGACAGGGGCAAGCCGGCATGCCCTTGGCGCACGCCAATGAAGTCCACGGGCACCAGGTGTTGGCCTTGGTGCAACAGTTGAAAATAAGCATGTTGCCCATCGATGCCCAAACCACCCCACAACACCGGCGCAGTGCCCACGCTGGCGATGCTGCCATCTACATGCACCCGTTTGCCGTTGGACTCCATGTCCATTTGCTGCAAGAACGGCACCAAGCGGCCCAGTGGCGCGGCGTAAGGCGCAAGGTGGTGGGTGGTGGCGCCCAAGAAATTGCGGTTCCATACGCCCCACAAGGCCATCAGCAAAGGCAGGTTGTGGGAGGCCGGTGTGTCGGTGAAATGCCGGTCCATCGCTTGGCCGCCCGCCAGCATCTGCAGAAAAGCCTCCCGACCGATGGCGATGGCCAAGGGCAAGCCGATCGCCGACCAGAGCGAGTAACGCCCGCCTACCCAATCCCAAAACACAAAGCAGTGGTCGGGCAAAAAACCGTCGGCTTGTGCCAAGGCTGGTTTGGCGGTGACCGCCACCAGTTGATGCGGCAACAGTGCGGCGCTGCAGCCCGCGTCTTGCAACCACCGCTTGGCAGACGCAGCCAAGGTCAGGGTTTCTTGGGTCGTGAAGGTTTTGCTTTGCACGATGAACAAGGTGCGACCGGGGTCGAGTGGGGCCAGGGTGGTGGCCAGGCACCAGGGATCGACATTCGAGACGTAATGCACTCGCAGCGCAGGCGCTTGCAAGTCGGGCGACAACTGGCTCAGGGCTTCGGTGGCCATGCGCGGTCCGAGATCCGAGCCGCCAATCCCGAGGTTCACCACGTCGGTGATGGTTTGCCCATCAAAGCCGCAGAGGCCTCCTTGGCGGAGTTGTTCCGCAAAGCCGGTGAAGCGGGCGAGTTCGCGCTGCACGTCTTGGCTGATGCCCATGCCCCAAGGCGGTGAGCCGCTGTGGCCAGCCCGCAAAGCCATGTGCAACGCCTGGCGTTGTTCGGTGGCATTGACCGCCTCGCCCCTGAACATGGCTTGCGCCTGTGATAACACCTGGCACTCATCGGCGAGTTGCAGCAGGACTTGCATGACCTCGGGCGTGACGCGTTGGCGCGACGCATCGGCATGGATGCCAGCGGCTTCAAACTGCAAGCTGGCATTGCGCAAACGGTCTTGCAGGAGATCGCGCAGATGCGGCAGCGGCTGGTCAGCCAGGGTTTGCAGGCCCAGCCAAGCCGGGCGTTGTTCGGGGCGGGTGAAATGGTGCATGGTCAAGCCGCATTGTTAACCGAGATCGGCTGTCTGCGCCAAAGCGCACCAAGCAAAATACCCCGGTTTCGCGGCGGCGCCACCGGCTTGACGCTAAAATGCCCAAACCCAAGGAGCGTTGCAGCTTCACACGAAGCCAGGCTTGGGTCTTTTCTCGCAACGACGCTCACCTGTTTTGTTTTCCCCAGGTGAGTCCATGCATACCCGATCACGTCCCGTACCACCCATGAAGCTCGCTGGCCTAGAGCCGGTGTTGATTGGCTCGAGCCATGCCGTTGGCGAAGAAGAGATGGCCCAGGATGTTGCCGCCGTCAAACAGCAAGCCAGCTTCGTCAATATCGGCGAGCGTACCAACGTCACTGGCTCCAAGGCCTTTGCCCGCATGGTCTTGAACGACGAGTACGAGCAAGCACTGGCGGTGGCACGTCAGCAGGTGGAAAACGGCGCGCAAATCATCGACATCAACATGGACGAGGCGATGCTCGACAGCCAGGCGGCCATGGTGCGGTTTTTGAACCTGATCGCCTCCGAGCCCGACATCGCGCGGGTGCCGATCATGATCGACAGCAGCAAGTGGAGCGTGATTGAAGCGGGCTTGCGCTGCATCCAAGGCAAGGGCATTGTGAATTCCATCAGCATGAAGGAGGGCTTGGACGAGTTCAAGCGCCAAGCCAAGCTGATCCGCCGCTACGGCGCGGCTGCGGTGGTGATGGCTTTTGACGAAAAAGGCCAAGCCGACACCTACCAACGCAAGGTGGAGATTTGCGAACGCGCTTACCGGGTGTTGGTCGCGGATGTTGACCAAGGTGGGGTGGGCTTTCCACCTGAGGACATCATCTTCGACCCCAACATCTTTGCCATTGCCACCGGCATCGAAGAGCACGACAACTACGCGGTGGACTTCATCGAGGCCACGCGCTGGATCAAGCAGCACCTGCCCGGCGCGAAAGTCAGTGGCGGTGTGTCCAATGTCTCTTTCAGTTTCCGCGGCAACGACCCGGTGCGGGAAGCGATTCACACCGTGTTCCTGTACCACGCGATACAAGCCGGCATGGACATGGGCATTGTCAACGCCGGCATGGTGGGCGTGTACGACGACCTCGAGCCCATCTTGCGTGAGCGTGTGGAAGACGTGGTGTTGAACAGAACGCCTCAGTACAAAGATGGCGAAGAACACCTCAGCGCTGGTGAGCGCTTGATCGAAGTGGCCGAAAGTGCCAAGGGCGCGGCCAAGGACGACAGCGCCAAACTCGCTTGGCGGGGCACGCCGGAGGCGCCGGTGAGTGTGTCGCACAAACTCAGCCACGCACTGGTGCATGGCATCACCGAGTTCATCAACGAAGACACTGAAGCCGCTTACCAAGAGGTGCTGGCCCGTGGCGGCCGCCCCTTGCACGTGATCGAAGGCCCTCTCATGGACGGCATGAACGTGGTGGGCGACCTGTTCGGGCAGGGCAAGATGTTCCTGCCGCAGGTGGTGAAGTCGGCCCGGGTGATGAAGCAGGCCGTGGCCCACCTCATCCCCTACATCGAAGAAGAAAAACGCCTGCAAGAAGCCGCTGGCGAGGACGTGAAAACCAAGGGCAAGATCGTGATCGCCACAGTCAAAGGCGATGTGCATGACATTGGCAAGAACATCGTCACCGTGGTGTTGCAGTGCAATAACTTTGACGTGGTCAATATGGGCGTGATGGTGCCCTGCCATGAAATTTTGGCGCGTGCCAAGGTCGAAGGCGCGGACATCATTGGCTTGTCGGGGCTGATCACCCCCAGCCTGGAGGAGATGCAGTACGTCGCTGCCGAAATGCAAAAGGACGACCACTTCCGCTTGCGCAAAATACCTCTGCTGATTGGTGGCGCCACTTGCAGCCGTGTGCACACCGCTGTCAAAATCGCGCCGCATTACGAAGGCCCGGTGGTGTATGTGCCTGACGCCTCTCGCAGCGTGGGCGTGGCCCAAGGCCTATTGAGTGACCAAGCCGCGCATTACATCGAAGAGCTCAACGCCGACTACGCCCGGGTGCGCGAGCAACACGCCAATAAAAAGCAAACCCCTTTGCTGCCGCTGACCAAAGCGCGGGCCAATGCCGCGCCCATCGATTGGGCGGCGTTTGAGCCAACCCGCCCGCGGTTCATCGGTAAGCGGGTGTTCAAAAACTTTGACCTAGGCGAGCTCGAACCCTTCATTGACTGGGGGCCCTTCTTTCAGACTTGGGACTTGGCCGGCCCTTTCCCCGCCATCTTGAAAGACGAGGTGGTCGGCACCGAGGCCCAACGCGTGTTCAGCGATGGCAAGCGCATGCTCAAGCGCTTGATCGAAGGCCGTTGGTTGCAAGCCCATGCCGTGGTCGGTTTGTACCCCGCCAACAGCATGGGCGACGACATCGTGCTTTGGACCGACGAGCGCCGCACTGAAGCCGCGCTCATCTGGCACGGCTTGCGCCAACAAACCGAAAAGCCTGTGCATGACGGTGTACAAAACCCCAACCGCTGTTTGTCTGATTTTGTCGCACCCATCGGCCATGGCGCAGACCATATGGGCCTGTTCGCGGTGACCGCTGGCGTGGGCGTGGACGCGAAAGAGAAATACTTCATGGATGACCATGACGACTACAGCGCCATCATGTTGAAAGCCTTGGCCGACCGCTTGGCCGAGGCCTTTGCCGAGTGCATGCATGCGCGGGTGCGTCGCGACCTGTGGGGCTATGCCGCCGCTGAAACATTGAGCAACGAAGAATTGATCAAAGAGCAATACCAAGGCATCCGCCCGGCACCAGGCTACCCCGCGTGTCCGGACCACAGCGTGAAAAAACAGATGTTCGAGTTGCTGCAATGCCAAGACATTGGCATGACGCTCACCGAGAGCTTGGCCATGACGCCTGCGGCCAGCGTCAGCGGTTTTTACCTGTCGCATCCAGAGGCCACCTATTTCAATGTAGGCCGCATCGGCGACGACCAGGTGCTGGACTTGGCGCAGCGCCAAGGCGTGGCTGAAAAAGACTTGCAGCGTTTGCTCGCGCCCAACCTTTGAAACGCCCATGAAAAAAACCACCTGGTTTGCACCAGGTGGTTGTGAGCGTTGTCAGTGGTGATCTAGGAATGGTGCAATCAACGACCGTAGGCGGTCTCACCGTGTGAGCTGATGTCCAAACCTTCGCGCTCTTCCTCTTCGGTCACGCGCAGACCCAACACGATGTCCACCAGTTTGTATGCGATGACCGAGACCACGCCAGACCAGACGATGGTGGTCAACACGGCTTGTGCTTGGATCCACACCTGACCGCCTATCGAGAAGTCAGGGTTCACTGCGTTGGCCACATAGTCATACACGCCTGTGCCGCCCAGGGAAGGGGCTGCAAAAACGCCGGTCAACAAGGCGCCGACGATGCCGCCGACACCGTGTACCCCGAAGACGTCCAAGCTGTCGTCTGCACCGAGCATGCGTTTGAGGCCGCTGACACCCCACAAGCACAGCAGGCCGGCGATCAAACCGATGACGATCGCGCCGCCGGGGCCGACGAAACCGCAGGCAGGGGTGATCGCCACCAAACCAGACACTGCGCCAGAGGCCGCACCCAACATCGATGCCTTGCCTTTGCTCAGCGCTTCGCCTGCAATCCAGGATAAGGAGGCAGCAGCGGTGGCCACCAAGGTGTTGACAAAGACCAGGGCGGTCAATCCATTGGCCTCCAGGTTGGAGCCGGCGTTGAAACCAAACCAACCCACCCACAACAGGGCTGCACCGACCATGGTCAATGTCAGGCTGTGAGGCGCCATGGATTCTTTGCCGTAGCCGATGCGTTTGCCGACCATGTAAGCACCGACCAAACCTGCGACAGCGGCGTTGATATGCACCACAGTACCACCGGCGAAGTCGAGTGCGCCTTTGGCCCACAACCAGCCTGCGGCAGCAGTGACTTTTTCCAAGGAAGCCGCATCAGTGATCGCGTCAGGGCCGTCCCAATACCAGACCATGTGGGCCACGGGCAGGTAGCTGAAGGTGAACCACAAGGCACAAAACACCAGCACGGCAGAGAATTTCATGCGTTCAGCGAACGCACCCACGATCAAGGCACAGGTGATGGCGGCAAAAGTCGCTTGGAAAGCCACGAACGACAGCTCGGGAATGTAGACACCTTTGCTGAAGGTGGCGCCCAAGGATTCCACGGTCACCCCTTTGAGCAACAGTTTGTCAAAGGTGCCAAAGAACGGGTTGCTGGCGGTGAAAGCCACACTGTAGCCATACAGCACCCACAACACATAGATGAGCGAGGACACCACAAACACCTGCATCAAGACAGACAGCATGTTTTTCGAGCGCACCAAGCCACCGTAGAACATAGCCAGGCCGGGGATGGTCATCAGGATGACCAGCACGGTGGCCACCGTCATCCAAGCGGTGTCGCCTTTGTTGGGGACGGGTGCAGGCGCAGCGGCGGTTTCAGCGGGTGCGGCTGCCGCAGGCGCGGCCGCAGGTGTCACAGCCGTGGCTTCAGCCGCCGGTTTGGCCGGTGCATCTTCGGCCAGGGCAACGCCGGAGGAGAAGACCAGGCCCAGGCCCAAGGCCAAGGTGGCAAGTAGTTTTTTCATGATGGTTGTCCTTGTCAAATGAATCAAATGGCCGCTGTGCCAGTTTCACCGGTGCGAATGCGCACCACTTGTTCCAGGCTGCTGACGAAAATCTTGCCGTCGCCGATCTTGCCGGTGCGGGCAGCGTTTTCAATCGCTTCAATCGCTTGGTCGAGCAAATCCGCGGCAACCGCGGCTTCGATCTTCACTTTGGGCAGAAAGTCCACCACGTATTCCGCACCGCGGTAGAGCTCGGTGTGGCCTTTTTGTCGGCCAAAGCCTTTGACTTCGGTAACGGTGATGCCTTGCACCCCGATGGCTGACAAGGCTTCGCGCACCTCGTCGAGCTTGAAGGGTTTGATGATGGCCGTGATCAGTTTCATGGGTTCTCCTTGGGTCATGGGTCAGCGCGCGAAATGAAAGCCAGACATTCAAAACCGCGCAGTGCAACTACCACCTAGCAGGCTCTGTGCCAAGCACACTCCTAGGCAGTGTGCGCCAGCCGAGCTATAAACGCACCCAATCAGTGCGCGCCAGTCTGCTCAAGTGCACACAAACAGGGCGCGCACCAAAACAGGGAGAGACTCATGGGGTTTGCGCAAGTGCACAGTTGTGCGGTGCTGGGGCTGGGCGCACCGCGGGTCACGGTCGAGGTGCACATGGCCAACGGCTTGCCCAGCTTCACCATGGTCGGCTTGGCCGATACCGAGGTTCGGGAAGCGCGCGAGCGGGTGCGCTCGGCCATCCAAAACAGTGGTTTGGATTTCCCTACCAACCAGCGGATCACGGTCAACCTCGCGCCTGCTGACTTGCCCAAGGACTCCGGGCGGTTTGATTTGCCGATTGCCATGGGCATCTTGGCCGCCAGTGGCCAGGTCAATGCGCAGGCCTTACAGCTCCATGTCTTGGCCGGTGAGCTGTCCTTGTCAGGCGAGTTGCGGCCCGTGCGAGGCGCCTTGGCCATGGCGATCGCGCTGCAGCAGCAACGCGCCGACTTGAAATGGGTGCTGCCACCCGACAGTGCTGAAGAGGCCGCTTGGCTGCCCAGTGCGCAGGTCTACCGAGCCCTGCATTTGCGTGATGTGGTGCAGGCCTTGGCGGTGTCGCCCTGCGACCAACCGCTGCCCGGGTGGACGCGCCTGCGCGCACCTTACAGCGTGGCACACGAGCCGCAAGCGCCAGACATGCAAGACGTGCGTGGCCAAGCCAGTGCCAAGCGCGCCCTGGAGATCGCGGCTGCAGGTGGCCACAGCCTGTTGCTGGTGGGCCCGCCTGGCGCCGGCAAGTCGATGCTGGCCCAGCGCTTGGTCGGCTTGCTGCCGCGGCTGGATCACGCGCAAGCACTGGAATCAGCAGCCATCTTGAGTGTGGCTGGCTTGTTTCAACCAAATCGCTGGGGCCAGCGGGTGTTTCGCCAGCCGCACCACAGCGCCACCATGGCGGCTTTGGTTGGCGGCGGCGTGCCGCCGCGCCCGGGTGAAATCTCTTTGGCGCACCATGGTGTCTTGTTTTTGGACGAACTGCCCGAGTTTTCGCGACACGCCTTGGAAGCCCTGCGCGAGCCCCTGGAAACCGCTCGCATCACCTTGGCGCGCGCCGGCCATCAGGTCGATTACCCCGCGCGATGCCAACTCATCGCGGCGATGAACCCATGCCCTTGCGGTTACCTTGGCGCGGGCAAACCGGTGTGCAAATGCACGCCTGAGCAAATTCACAAATATGCAGCTCGCTTGAGCGGTCCTTTGCTCGACCGGATTGACATGCGGGTCGAGGTCATGTCCTTGGCACCAGAGTGGATGCTGCAGATGCCGGCGGGACCAAGCAGTGCCGATGTCCGGGCGCGTTGTGAGGCAGCCCACCAGCGCGCACTCAAGCGTCAAGGGACCAGCAACCAGGCGCTGACCTCGGTGCAAGTGCAGGGCTTGGCCATCGAACCCGCCGCGCAAGCCGGTTTATTGAAGTGCGCAAGTGAGCAAGGCTGGTCTGCACGCGCGGTGCACCGAAGTTTGCGGGTGGCGCAAACCATTGCCGATCTCGCCGATTCGGCCAGCATAGAACACAGCCATGTGGCGCAGGCGCTGCATTACCGGCAGGTGTGTTGAGTGAACCTGGCGGCCGCTTAGAACGGAATATCGTCGTCCATGTCGTCAAAGCCGGATTTGGCAGGGGCTGAGGCAGCCACCCGGGGTGCAGCGGGTGCAGCACTTCGCGTTGTCGCCCGGCTGCTGCCGTCTTCGCTGGGACCACCCATGCCTTCGCGGCCTCCCAGAAGCTGCAATTCGGTGGCGATGATGTCCACGGTTTGCTTTTCCTGACCGGTGGTCTTGTCCGTATAGGAGCCGTATTTCAAGCGTCCTTCGACGTAGATAGGGCGACCTTTTTTGACGTATTCACCGGCGATTTCAGCCAAGCGGTCATAAAAAGTGATGCGGTGCCATTGGGTTTCTTCGAGCATTTCTCCGCTGCTCTTGTCCTTGCGGCGGGTGCTGGTAGCGATGGACACATTGGCCACGGCTTGGCCGCTTGGCAGATAACGCACCTCGGGGTCGCGCCCGCAGTTGCCCAGCAAAATCACTTTGTTCACGGATGCCATGGGTGTTCCTCTTAAGTAGGGGGTAGGTATGAATACAGATTATGCGTCCAGCGCCTCAAGCCCTGCCGTGCGCTGCGCCCCTCGAACCAGGTGATCGGCTCACATAGCGGGTTCCCCAGGCCACGGCCAGCCACACCAGCATCACGGCTGCGCTGGCGCTGAAAACACCCACCGCGCCTATCGATTTGAGCAACAGCCCACCGCATGCGCCGCCAGCGAAAATACCCAGCGACTGCAAGGTGTTGTAGACACCCAGTGCCGCACCGCGAGCGCCCGCAGGTGCCAAACGGGAAGCCAAGCTGGGCTGACTGGCCTCGAGCACATTGAAGCCGCAGAAAAACACAAACAACAGCAATGCCAATAGCCACAACTGAGGCTGATCCGTGCTGATCCAGGCCCAAGCGGCTTGCACCAGCATGACCAGTCCAATGCAGAACAAAAACAAGGGGCGCAACAGGCCGCGTCGCTCCAACGGAAACAAGGTGATGCCCATCACCACAAAGGACAGCAAAACCGCTGGTAAATACACCCAGCCGTGGTCTGCGCTCGCGACACCGGCTTGGATCAAGAGCGCAGGAATCGCCACCCAAGAGGCGAGTTGCACCGCGTACAAAGCAAACACGCCAAAGTTCAGGCGGATCAAATCCGGGTGCACCAACAAATCCCACAAGCCGTGGCCAGGCGTGTTGAGAAGCGGCAAGGGGGTTTCAGGGGGTGTCCACCAGCGCACGATCGCCACACCTGCCAAGGCCAGTAACAAAGTGACCGCAAAAATAGCGGGCAATCCACCAAAGCCCGACAGCAAGGGCCCGAGCACCAAGGACAGTGCAAACATCAAACCGATGCTGGCACCCACCAAGGCCGTGCCCTTGGTGCGCACCTCGTCACGGGTTTGGTCGGCCAAGAGCGCGGTCACGGCAGCAGAAATCGCCCCGGCGCCTTGCAGTGCTCGACCCAGCGCCAAATCCGTCACGCTGGTGGCCATGGCACCGATCAAACTGCCCAAGGCCAACAGCGCCAAACCCATATAGATGATGCGTTTGCGGCCAAATCGGTCGGCTGCCATGCCAAACGGGATTTGCAAACAGGCTTGCACCAAGCCATACACCCCCATGGCCATGCCAATGGCTGACAAATCGTCACCGCCCTGGTAGTGCCGTGCCTCGAGCATGAACACCGGCATCACCATGAACAGGCCGAGCATGCGCATGGCGTAAATACTGGCCAGGGAAAACGCAGAACGGCGTTCGTCGGGCGTCATGCGCTCGGGGGCAGGTGTGGGGGAGGCGTTGGCGGACAAGGCGTTGAAGCAGACAGGAGTGAACAAGACACATTGTCACCCAAGGGCGCACCCTTATCATGCTTGCATGGCCAAAGACAAAACCCTTTTCAGTTGCAGCGATTGCGGTGGCACCAGCCCGAAATGGCTGGGCAAATGCCCGCATTGCAACGCCTGGAACACCTTGGTCGAGTCGGTCGTGAGCGACAGTGGGATCAGCAAAAACCGTTACAGCGAGCGCGCCGGCTTGGCGCCAGCCTCGGCGGTGATGGCCTTGAGCGCGATCGAAGCACAAGACATGCAACGCACCCCGACTGGCCAAGACGAGCTTGACCGGGTCTTGGGCGGCGGCATGGTCGAAGGCGGCGTGGTGCTGATCGGCGGCGACCCCGGCATCGGCAAATCCACTCTGCTGTTGCAGGCCCTGGACGGTTTGCAGCGCAGCGGCCAAAGCACCTTGTATGTCACTGGCGAAGAGTCGGGTGCGCAAGTGGCACTGCGGGCCAAGCGTTTGGGCTTGGACCACAGCCAGGTGAATCTGCTGGCCGAAACCCAGCTCGAGAAAATCATCGCCACGCTGCAAGCCCAATCACCACAAGTGGCGGTGATCGACTCGATCCAAACCGTCTATTCCGACCAACTCACCAGCGCGCCCGGCTCGGTGGCGCAGGTGCGCGAGTGTGCGGCGCACCTGACCCGCATGGCCAAGGCCAGCGGCACCACCGTGGTGTTGGTCGGTCATGTCACCAAAGAAGGCGCGCTGGCTGGCCCCCGTGTGCTCGAGCACATGGTCGACACCGTGCTGTACTTTGAGGGCGATACCCATTCCAGCTACCGGCTGGTGCGGGCCATCAAAAACCGCTTTGGCGCGGTCAACGAGATTGGCGTGTTCGCCATGACCGAAAAAGGCTTGAAGGGCGTGAGCAACCCGAGCGCTATTTTTCTCAGCCAACACAGCGAACCGGTGCCAGGCAGCTGCGTCATGGTGACCCTTGAGGGGACGCGGCCTTTGTTGGTGGAAATCCAAGCCCTGGTCGACAGTGGCGGACCCAGCCCGCGCCGCCTGAGCGTGGGTTTGGACCGCGACCGCCTCGCCATGCTGCTGGCCGTGTTGCACCGCCACGCCGGCGTGGCCTGCATGGACCAAGACGTGTTTGTCAATGCGGTGGGCGGGGTGCGCATCAGCGAGCCGGCGGCTGATTTGGCGGTGATGCTCGCCATCCAAAGCAGCTTGCGCGGCAAGCCACTGCCACGCGGTTTTTTGGCGTTTGGCGAGGTCGGCTTGGCGGGAGAGGTGCGCCCCGCGCCGCGCGGCCAAGAGCGTTTGAAAGAGGCCGCCAAGCTGGGCTTTTGTGTGGCGCTCATCCCCAAAGCCAACCTGCCCAAAAAGCCGATCGAGGGTCTGACCATCCATGCGGTCGAGCGGGTCGACGAAGCCGTCAAGGTGCTGCGCCAACTGGACTGACACGCCTGGCATACGGCAGCCAAGGCGCCCAATGTGTGACCTGTCACCCAGCCGCGGCCAAGGGCGATTTCAACGCCCAGACGGTGCAGGTGCCAAAATGAGGCCATGAACGCGCGCAACTTTTGGATACCGCTGGGCTTGGCCGGCCTTTTGTATTTGTCCTTCCGGGCGTTTGGTTGGTGGGGCTTCTCGCTGGTGTCTAGCGGCATCCTTTTTTGGCTCTTGCAGCACACCTCGCGTTTGATGCGCACCATGGAGCGCGCAGCCCAGCAGCCACTGGGGGTGGTGGGCTGCGCGGTCATGTTAAACAGCCAGTTGCACCGTGGCATGCGTTTGCTGCAGGTCATCGGACTCAGCGGCAGCCTGGGCAAACAGACCACCACCAGTGGTGAGCAGCCCGAGGTGTTCACCTGGCATGACGAGGCGGGCGACCGTGTCAGCTGCACTTTCCAAGACGGCCGATTGACCGACTGGGCATTGACACGGCAGGCGTAACCAGGGCGCAGGTGGCTGGGGCTTAAAATCGCCGGTCTTTGATGTCTGCCCCCGAAAGGATTTTCATGAGTGCCCTGCCACCTCCCATGCACGACCGTGACGGCAAGATTTGGATGGACGGCGATCTGGTCGATTGGCGCGACGCGAAAATCCATGTGCTCAGCCACACCCTGCACTATGGTTGCGGCGCCTTTGAGGGGGTGCGGGCCTATGACACCGCGCAAGGCACGGCCATCTTCCGTTTGCAAGAACACACCGAGCGTCTGTTCAATAGCGCCAAAATTTTGCGCATGAAAATTCCTTTCAGCCAAGAAGAGGTGAACGAAGTGCAACGCACCGTGGTGCGCGAAAACCATCTCAAAAGCGGCTATATCCGACCGCTCACCTGGATCGGCTCGCAAAAGCTGGGTGTCTCGCCCAAGGGCAACCAAATTCACCTGATGGTGGCCGCTTGGACCTGGGGTGCTTACCTGGGCGAAGACGGCATGAAGCGCGGCATCCGCGTGAAAACCAGCAGCTATACCCGCCACCATGTCAACATCACCATGACGCAGGCCAAGGCGGTGAGCAACTACACCAACTCGATCTTGGCCAACATGGAGGCCTTGGACGATGGCTACGACGAGGCCTTGTTGCTCGACGCTTCAGGCTTTGTGTCCGAGGGTGCGGGTGAAAACCTGTTCATCATCAAAGGCGGCGTGATCTACACGCCCGACTTGTCGGCTGGCGCCTTGAACGGCATCACCCGCAACACGGTGTTTCACATCGCCAAAGACCTGGGGCTGGAGATCGTGCAAAAGCGCATCACCCGCGACGAGATCTATATTGCTGACGAAGCGTTTTTCACCGGTACCGCCGCTGAGGTCACGCCGATCCGCGAACTCGACCGCATCGAGATCGGCAGCGGCAGCCGCGGCCCGGTCACCGAGAAAATCCAAAGCGCGTTTTTTGACATCGTCAGCGGACGCAATCCAAAATACGCCCATTGGCTCACCAAGGTGTGACATGCAAAACCCGATCGAGCTTTTGGCCAAGGACCTCAACAGCCATGGCGGTGTGTTCTGCCCCAACCCCAAAGCAGGCATGCAGCTGTGGAACGCCCATCCCAAGGTGTTCCTGGACCTGAGCCACACCGGCCAAGCCAAGTGCCCATATTGCAGCACCGAGTACCGCCTCAAAGACGGCGAGCACTTGGCCTCGCATTGATGGGAATCTGATCGCCATCCAAGCCATGACAGCCAGCCTGGTGATCGCGCCGCAATGGATTGGCGACGCGGTGATGACCGAGCCGCTGATGCGCTGCTTGGCCGAGCGCGGCGAACGCCTCACGGTGGCTGCCTTGCCCTGGGTGGCGCCGATCTACCGCGCCATGCCCAGTGTGCAAGACGTCATCGAGCTGCCGTTTCAACACGGCGGCCTGCAATGGTCGGCCAGGCGCGCCATGGCCTTGGCGCTCAAGGGCCGCTTCGAGCGCGCCTACCTTGGCCCCAATTCCCTCAAAAGCGCCTTGCTGCCCTGGTGGGCGGGCATCCCTGAGCGCATCGGCTACCACGGCGAGTCACGCTACGGCGTGTTGACCCGCCGCCTGCCCAACCCACCAAGGCACAGCCGGGGTTCGATGGTGGCGCATTACCTGGCCTTGGCCGGCAGCCCACCGCCACTGGGCACGCTGCCCGCACCGCGCCTGGACCTGCCGCTTGAGCTGCTCAAAAGCGGTTTGCAAGCGCAGCAACTGACCACGGCTTCGTACGTGGTGATGGTGCCGGGTGCCGAATACGGCCCGGCCAAGCGTTGGCCAGCACAGCACTTTGCGGCCTTGGCCGCGCAACTGCGCATGCCGGTGCTGCTCTTGGGTTCGGCCAAAGAGGCAGACTTGTGCGCTGACATTGTGTCGCTGAGCCAAGCCCTGGGCGCCACGCAGCTGCGCTCGTTGGCAGGCATGACCAGCCTGAGCCAGGCCATGGCGCTGATCGCCGCCGCCCATTCGGTGGTCAGCAATGATTCAGGGCTGATGCACGTGGCTGCCGCTTTTGGCGTGCCGCAGGTGGCGGTGTTTGGCTCGTCAAGCCCACTGCACACCCCGCCCTTGAGTGACCGAGCCCGGGTGCTTTGGCTGAAAAACCAAGCCGACTACCAAGCGCCTTTGGACTGTGCACCCTGCTTTGAGCGGGTGTGTCCGCTGGGCCACACCCGCTGCCTGAACGATCTCAGCCCCGCCATGGTGGCGCAGGCTTGGCAAGCAGCGGTGGCAGCTTAAAGGCTCATCGGGGAGGCATGGACCCTGGGATGTGCAGGTTCACTATGATGGCGGGTTGCCCGTCAGAAATGTACAGCCGTGAATTCACCCAATGATGCCAATTACCTCAGCCACCACCTTGGTGGGCGGGGCGCGTTTGGCCAGATCAGCATCCGTGGTGCGCGCACCCACAACCTGAAAAACATCGATGTTGATATTCCGCGCAACCAGTTGGTGGTGATCACTGGCTTGTCCGGTTCGGGCAAATCCAGCCTGGCGTTTGACACCTTGTATGCCGAAGGTCAGCGCCGCTATGTCGAGAGCCTGTCTGCCTATGCGCGGCAGTTTTTGCAACGCATGGACAAGCCCGATGTCGATCTGATCGAAGGCCTGTCACCGGCGATCGCGATCGAGCAAAAAGCCACCAGCCACAACCCACGCTCCACCGTCGGCACGGTCACCGAGATCCACGACTACCTGCGCTTGTTGTTCGCCCGCGCAGGCACGCCGCACTGCCCCGAGCACGGTGTGCCGCTACAGTCGTCCAGCGTGGCACAAATGGTGGACGCGGTCTTGGCCATGCCGCCTGAGGCGCGCATCATGGTGTTGGCCCCGGTGGCACGCGAGCGCAAAGGCGAATTCGCCGAGGTGTTCACCCAGATGCAAGCCCAAGGCTTTGTGCGGTTTCGCATCGATGGCCAGGTGGTCGAGTTGGCCGACCTGCCGACCTTGAAGAAGAAAGAAAAACACGACATCGACCTGGTGGTCGACCGACTCAAGGTGCGCCCCGACATGGCGACCCGCTTGGCTGAAAGTTTCGAGACCGCGCTGCGCCTGGCCGATGGCCGCGCCCTGGTGCTGGACATGGACAGCGGCGCCGAGCATGCGTTCAACGCCCGGTTTGCTTGTCCCCAGTGCAATTACGCGATCGGTGAGCTCGAGCCACGCCTGTTCTCTTTCAACTCACCCTTGGGTGCCTGTCCAGACTGCGAAGGCTTGGGCGAGCAAAGTTTTTTCGATCCGGCGCGCATCGTCGCCTTTGCCAGCCTGAGTTTGGCCAGCGGTGCGATCAAAGGCTGGGACCAACGCAACGCCTACTATTTCTCGACACTGCAAAGCCTGGCCAAACATTACGGCTTTGATGTGCAAGCCCCGTTTGAAAGCCTGAGCGAGTCCGTGCAACAGGTGCTGTTGTTTGGCTCGGGCGAGGAAGAGATCAAGTTCAGCTATGTGATCGAGTCGGGCGTGCGCGCCGGGCGCAAGACCAGCAAACTGCATGCGTTCGAAGGCATCGTCAACAACATGAGCCGCCGCTTTCGCGAGACCGACTCGGCGCTGGTGCGCGAAGAATTGTCACGTTACCGAGGCCACCGCCCCTGCTTGACCTGCGAAGGCACCCGCTTGCGGGTTGAGGCGCGCCATGTGCGCCTGGGTGAAGGCCTGTCTGCGCGCACCTTGCACGAGGTGAGCCACATCACCTTGGCTGAGTGCCAAGCCTATTTCCAAGGCCTTCACTTGCAAGGCAACAAGGCTGAGATTGGCGACAAGGTGATCCGTGAAATCGTCAACCGCCTGAAATTTTTGAACGACGTCGGCCTGACCTACCTGAGCTTGTCGCGCAGCGCTGACACCCTCTCGGGTGGCGAGTCGCAACGTATCCGTTTGGCTTCGCAAATCGGCTCAGGCCTGACCGGCGTCATGTATGTGCTCGATGAGCCCAGCATCGGTCTGCACCAGCGCGACAACGGCCGCTTGATCGATACCTTGAAACACCTGCGCGACATCGGCAACAGTGTGTTGGTGGTCGAGCACGACGAGGACATGATCCGCGCGGCCGACCATTGCATCGACATGGGGCCGGGGGCGGGTGTGCATGGCGGGCGAGTCATGGCGCAAGGCACGGCGGCCGAGATCGAAGCCAGCCCGGATTCGCTGACGGGTCGCTTTTTGTCTGGCAGTCTGGCGATTGCAGTGCCAGACCAGCGCCGCGCTTGGCTTTACCAACAGCCCAGCACCCCACAGGCTGCAGCGGTGAAAAACGTGTTTGGCGCCCTGCCTGTCGCGCCTGTGAACACGCGTGCCAAACAAACCATCACCATCGTCGGTGCCCGAGGCCACAACCTGCAAAACGTCACGGTCGAATTCCCCGTGGGCTTGCTGACCTGTGTCACAGGCGTGTCGGGCTCGGGCAAATCCACACTGGTGAATGACACCTTGTATGCGGCGGCAGCCAAACAAATCCACCGCGCCCACGAAGAGCCCGCAGACCACGAGGACATCCTCGGCCTGTACCACTTTGACAAGGTCATCAATGTCGATCAGTCGCCGATTGGCCGCACACCCCGCTCCAACCCGGCCACTTACACCGGATTGTTCTCGCCATTGCGAGAGCTGATGGCCGAGGTGCCGATGTCGCGCGAGCGCGGCTATGGGCCGGGACGTTTTTCATTCAATGTCGAAGGCGGGCGCTGCAGTGCTTGCCAGGGCGACGGCATGGTGAAAGTGGAGATGCACTTCTTGCCCGACGTGTATGTCCCTTGCGATGTTTGCCATGGTCAACGCTACAACCGCGAGACCTTGGAGGTGCAGTACAAGGGCCAGAACATCGCGCAAATATTGCACATGACCGTTGAAGACGCCTTGGCTTTTTTCAGTGCGGTACCGACCCTGGCGCGCAAGCTGCAAACCTTGATGGACGTGGGCTTGGGTTACATCCGTTTGGGCCAAGCCGCCACCACCTTGTCGGGTGGTGAAGCGCAGCGGGTCAAACTCGCGCTGGAGTTGTCACGCCGAGACACCGGGCGCACCTTGTACATCTTGGATGAGCCGACCACTGGTCTGCATTTCGCCGACATCGATTTGCTCTTGAAGGTCTTGCACCAATTGGTCGCGGCGGGCAACACCATGGTGGTGATTGAACATAATTTGGATGTGATCAAAACCGCCGATTGGCTGGTCGACATGGGGCCTGAAGGCGGCAGTGGCGGTGGCCAAGTGGTGGCTGTCGGCACCCCTGAACAGGTGGCGGACAACCCAGCGAGCATGACCGGGCATTACCTCCAGCGCTTGCTTGGCAAACGCTGATCAAACCGCGGCCAGGCGAAGCTGGTCGCGCGTGGCGCTGGCTGCCAAGCGGGCAGCCTGCGCAAAATCCAAACCACCTGATGCATACAAAACAGCGCGTGATGAATTGACGATGATGTTGCCACTGACGCGTCCCTCGGTCTTGCGCAAGCCTGCTTTGACTGTGGCCAGCGGGTCCCCGCCTTGGGCGCCCACGCCTGGGATCAGCAAAGGCAGGGTCGGTGCGATCTGGCGCACGCGCTCGATCTCGGCGGGGTAGGTCGCGCCCACCACCAAACCGAGTTGGCCGTTGAGGTTCCAGGGGCCTTGGGCCAAACGCGCGATGTGTTCATAGAGCAATGGCTGGCCTTCGAGCGCGGCCAAGCGTTGGTTTTGCAAATCGTCGCCACCAGGGTTGGAGGTGCGGCAGAGCAAAAATGCGCCCTTGCCGTGGCGACGCAAATAGGGCTCGATCGAGTCAAAGCCCATGAACGGAGACAAGGTCACCGCATCCGCGCCATACCGCTCAAACGCTTCGATCGCGTATTGCTCAGCGGTGGAGCCGATGTCACCGCGTTTGGCATCCAAGATCACCGGCACATGGGGCGCAACCTCGCGGATATGGCGGATCAGTTGCTCGAGTTGGGCCTCGGCGCGGTGCGCGGCAAAGTAAGCGATTTGCGGTTTGAAGGCGCACACCAGGTCATGGATGGCGTCAACCACCTGGGCACAAAAATCAAATATCTGGCTGGGGTCGTCCCGCAGGGCGACTGGAAACTTTTGGGGCTCGGGGTCCAGGCCAACGCACAGCAGCGACTGGGCTTGATTGCTGGCCTGTTGCAGCATGTCGGTGAAGTTCATGTCACCGATTGTAGAAGTCAGCCATGCTGGATCAGTCAGGCTGCACCTGTTGCTTGGCCAGGCACAGGTCAGCCCAGGCCTTGGCTTTGTCAGCCGGGCTGCGCAGCAAATACCTGGGGTGGTAACTCACCACCACCGGGCGGCCATGCGCATGGTGCACTTGGCCGCGCAACTTGCCCAGTGGCTGCGATGCGGCCTCGCCCAAGCCCGGCGTCAGCAATGCTTGTGCCGCAAATCGACCCAAGGCCAAGATCACCTTGGGTTGCAGCAGCTCGATTTGCCGCTGCAAGTAGGCATGGCAAATCGCGATTTCCTCGGCGCTGGGGTTGCGGTTGTCCGGTGGGTGGCATTTCACCGCGCTGGTGACCACGGTGTGCTCAGGCCCAGTGTGGTTGGCGTGTCGAGACAAACCCACGGCCTGCAGCATCGCGTCCAGCAACTCCCCTTCCTCGCCCACAAAGGCGTGGCCTGCCAGGTCCTCGGCATCGGTGGGCGCGTCACCCACGATCAACCAGTCTGAAGCCTGGCCAGGCGCGGCCGAGCCACTGGCAAACAGGCTGTGGTGCCGCCCCTGGCACAAGCCACAGGCTTGACAAGCCTGGGCCGCTTGGGACAGCGCTGGCCAATCTAACTGGGCCAATCCGACAGGCAGGGGCGAGAAGGCCACCGGCAGGGTGGACAAGGCCACCGGTGTGGCTGCCAGCTTTTGCACAGGCAATCCGGGTGCGGGGGTTTGCTTCTGGGCCGTCGATTGCAGTCGGGTGGGCAGCATGTGCCCGCTGGGCGGCGACCACACGCGCACGCCGATCTCGGCCAAGATGGCGCGTTGCCGGTTGTCGAGGTTCAGCCGCATGGCCCAAACCTTAACACTGCAAGCCCATGACCACCGCGTCCTCGCGCTGCTCAAGGTTCAGGGGATAGTAGTTTTTACGCAAACCCTCTTGCACAAAACCCTGCGCTTGGTAGAGCGCGATCGCGCGGTGGTTGCTGGCGCGCACCTCGAGCCAAACCGTTTTGGCCTCTCGGCTGCGGGCCCAGTCGAGCAAGGCCTGCAGCATCAGGCGAGCCAAACCTTGGCGCTGCAAGTCCGGGGCCACGGTGAGGTTGAGCAAATGCACCTCGTCCACCCCGCGCATGGCCACCAGGTAGCAAGCCAAGGCTTCGCCGCTGAACCATACCGGCATGTGGTAGCCAGCGGCCATCGAGTCGATGAAATTGCCACGTGTCCATGGGTGGGAATACGCGCCTTGTTCGAGGTGCAGCACCTGGGTCAGGTGGTCTGCGGACATCGGCACGGGTGGGTTCAAACGGGGCCCAAGCGGTTTGTCGGGGGCTGCGCCCCACCAGCGCTTCATGCAGAGGCCGCTTTCAAGGCGGCGCGTTCTGCGGCGGTCAAAGCCACTTGGTCGCGCACATACACCGGAGCGGCCAGTTCGGGGGAAACCGCTTCGCCACGCTGCCAAGCCAAGGCGGCCAAACGCAGCATCGCAGTTGCGGTGGGCCATTGCATCTGCATGTCTGCGCCTGCATCCACCAGATGTTGCAAACCTGCCGCGTGCGCTTGGGCAGCATTGCCCGCCAGCACAATGGCTTGGCCATGCCATGCAAGCGGCCATGCCAATGCCGCCGCCGTGGTGAGACTGGGTGCTTGCACGATCCGCCAAGCTTGGCCTTCCCAGGCATAAGCCGCGGCATACACCTGGCCCATGCGGGCGTCCATCACGCTCAAGACGCGTTGACCGCGCGGGCAGGCGGCCTCGGCCACGCACAACAAACTGTCGATCGGCAGCAGGGGCAGATTGGCACCCAAGGCCAAGCCCTGGGCCACGGCACACGCGCTGCGCAAACCGGTGAACGCGCCTGGGCCTTGGCCAAACGCGATCGCGTCGAGTTGTTGCAAAGCCAAGCCTGCTTGTGCCAGCAAAGCCAGGATGGCGGGGATCAGGCTGGCAGAGGACTGCTGGCCAGCCGCCCCGTCATGGCTCCATCGCTGGTCTTGCACTTGCAGTGCCAAGCTCATGCGCTCGGTGCTGGTGTCAATCGCCAAGAGCTTCATGCGGTCGCCTTGGCCAAGGGTGCTTTGCGGATCCCGAACAAAATACCAGCCGTCACCAACGACAAGCCCAAGAGCAAATGCAGGCCCAAGGGCTCACCCAAAAACACCACCGCGCCCAGCGCAGACAAACCTGGCACCAGGGAGGTAATCATGGTCGAGCGCACCGGACCAAAGTAGCGGATCATTTGGGTGAAGGTAATGCCCGAGATGACCACCGAGCCGCCGCCTTGGAACGCCGCTTGGAACAGCAACTCATTCAAGGGGGCGCTCAGCAAATGGCTGGGAATGTTGTCACTCAACGCCAGCAGGCTGTAGACAGGCACAAAGCTGAAAAAGGCAAAACACGTGATCGCGATGGTGGCGGGCACGGCTTGCAGGCCATAACGGCGGCTGATCACACTGTAGGCAGACCAACTCAAACTCGCGCTCAAAAAGAACAGGTCACCCAGCCAGACAGTGCCGCCATCAAACGCGTGCAACAAACTGCTGCCACCGACCAGCATGCCACCGCTGACGATCAATACCAAACCGGCCAAGCGGTTGCCATGCAAGCGCTCAGCCAACAAAAGCAAGGCCAACAGGCTGGTCCACACTGGTAAAAAACCTGGCATCAAGACCGAGGCATGCGCTGCAGGCGCGAGGAAAAAACCGCTGTAGCTGAGTAAGGCATAAGCCAAGCCCCCGAAAAAACCGACCCGCACCGTCAGGCCCAGGGGCAAGGGAGACAGCCCACCAAAAGAGCCGCGGTTTTCCCCGCGCTTGCGTGCTTGGCGGCTGAGCCAGTAGCCCCAGGGGAGCAGCACCAGGCTGGCGCCGACGATGCGCGCCCAAGCCATGTCCAGTGGCAGCAAATGGCCTGAGGCGGAGGCGCGGGCGATGACGATGAAGGCGCTCCAAATCGACACAGTGATGACCGCAGAGAGCAGGCCAACGGTTCGAGGCGAGAGCTGCCGCAGGCGCAGAAAGGGTGAATGCATCCAGCGATTATCTGTGTTGCAGCGGTGGGTTTCATAATGCACAGATGTTTGCTCTGTCGCGCGTCACCCTGTTGCAAGCCTTTGGCTTGGGGCCCCCCACTCGTCGCTTGTGGGCCACCCGCTTGGCATGGCTTGCGCTGTGTTGGAGCACCCACACGTGGGCTCAAGCCACCCTGGGCGCCTTGCCCCCGGCGGTCGAAGATGCCTTGCAACGCGCCAAGCTGCCGCGCGAGGCTTTGAGTGTCGTGGTCTTGCCCGTGGGCGCTGCAGGCCCTGTGCGTTTATCCCACCAAGCCGAGGCATTGCGCAACCCGGCTTCCCTCATGAAGCTGGTCACCACCAGCGCTGCTTTGGACCTGCTCGGCCCCGCCTTTCAATGGCGCACCCCGGTGTTCATCGAGGGCAGCCTTCGCCAAGGCGTGTTGCAGGGCAACGTCTACTTGCAAGGCAGTGGCGACCCCAAGCTGGGCGTCGAGCAGCTGTGGTTGGCGATGCGGCGGCTGCAGGGCCTGGGCATTCGCCAGATCCAGGGCGATATCGTGCTCGACCGCAGTGTGTTCTCTTTGCCCCCGCATGACCCCGCAGGCTTTGACGGAGAGCCACTGCGCCCGTACAACGCTGCCCCTGATGCTTTTTTGGTGAACTTCAAATCCCTTTCCCTGCAGTTCGTGCCCGACCCGTCCAACCTGCTCGCGCATGTGCATGTCGAGCCGCCCCTGGCTGGCGTGCAGGTGCAAAGCAGCGTGCCTTTGATGGGCGGCGATTGCAACGATTACCGCGCCGCCTTGAAGCCCGAGTTTGGCAACCCATTGCAATTGCGTTTCATAGGCGGCTATCCGTCGGCTTGCAGCGACAAGCTGTGGTCAGTGGCTTATGCCGACCCTGAACGCTTTGCCGCGCGTGCCGTGCAGGGCATGTGGCAACACGTGGGCGGCCAACTCGGTGGCAGTGTGCGCGATGGCCTGGTGCCTGTGGGTTTGAAGCCGGTGTTCGTGCTGGAGTCACCCACCTTGGGCGAGGTGGTGCGCGACATCAACAAGTTCAGCAACAACGTGATGGCCGAGCAGTTGTTCTTGAGCTTGGCTTTGCAAAAGCGCGGCCTGGCCACGCCCGCTTTGGCCAAAGAGGTGGTGGAGGTTTGGTGGCGTGAACGCATCGGCACGCCACTGCCCATATTGGACAACGGCTCGGGTTTGAGCCGCGAACAACGCATCAGCGCACAGGCCTTGGCGGTATTGCTTCAATGGAATTGGCGACAAGCCTTCATGCCCGAGTTGATCGCGTCCCTACCCTTGACCGGCGTGGACGGCACCTTCAAGCGCAGTAAAAGCAGTGCGACCGCGCACTTGAAGACCGGCAGCTTGAAGGACGCCATGGGCATTGGCGGTTATGTGGATGGGCAAAACGGGCAACGGTTTGTGTTGGTCGCGATGCTCAACCACGCCAACGCCAACCAAGCCAGACCGGTGATGGATGCTTTGATCGACTGGACCGCGGGGCGCTGATCAAGCCGCGGCGCGCTGCAACCTGTCTCGCACCCCATCCCATGCCTCACCCGCAGGCGGCATCTCCACCCAAATTTCTTGCACCCCTTGCGCGTCCAAAGCACGCAATTGCGCAAACAATTCGTGAGCACATTGCGCTGCGTCACTGGGCATGACCGCGTGCAAAACATCCGCTAAGGCGGGCAGTGCACCGCGACTCCAGACCGCCACCCGCACAGTGCTTGGCAGCAGACGCGAAATGTCTGCCTTGTTGATCAAACGCAAGCGCGCTCGCGGCGCGTAATGCGAGGCCAAGCTGCCAGGTGCAGCGGGCGCAGACCCAGCCACTGCCTTGCCAAGCGGCTCGCTGTGCAGGCCGTCTTGCGCGACCAAGACCGCCACACCGCAGGCCTGTGACAGCTGCGAGACGGTCAACATGCCCGGGCGCAGCAACACCGGCTGGTCACGGCTGCAGTCAACGATGGTGGATTCGATACCGACAGCGCATGCGCCGCCATCGAGCACCAGCAGCGATGGAAAAGCTTCACGAACATGCGCTGCGGTGGTGGGGCTCACGCTGCCAAACAGGTTGGCACTGGGCGCAGCCACGCCCAGCACACCCAGTGCTTGTGCCGCCTGCAGCACGGCTTTTGCCAACGGGTGTGAGGGACAACGCAGCGCAATGGTCAGGTGGCCACCGGCAGCAGCATCGGCCACCCCGACACGTTTGGGCAAGATCAAGGTGAGCGGGCCTGGCCAACATTCGCGCATCAGGGCTTGGGCAAAGTCGGGCACATGGCTGGCAAACCCCCTCACTTGCGAAGCATCCACGACATGCACGATCAAAGGATGGTCAGCGGGGCGACCCTTGGTTTGAAAAATGTGGGCCACCGCGGCGGGGTTGTTGGCGTCCGCGGCCAAGCCGTAAACCGTCTCGGTCGGCAGACCGATCAATTCACCGCGTGCCAGGGCCTGGGCGGCTTGCAGAACCTGGTCGGCAGAGGCAGTCACCACACAGCCATACCCAAGATGGCGGCGGCTTGCAAGGCCACTTGCTTGGCCGCCTCGGGCGTGGCGGCCGTGATGGTGAGGTGGCCCATCTTGCGAGCAGTGCGTGCTTGTGTTTTGCCATACAGGTGCAAATGCACACCAGGCAAGGCCAACACTTGCGGCCAAGGCGGTTCAACGGCTTCATCACCTTGTGCAAACCACAAGTCGCCCAACAGGTTCAGCATGACGCTGGCGCTGTGCAAACGCGGCTGCACCAGGGGCAAGCCCGCCATGCAGCGCACCTGCAATTCAAACTGCGACACGTCGCAACTGTCGATGCTGTGGTGGCCGCTGTTGTGCGGGCGAGGCGCGATCTCGTTGACCACCAAAGGGCCCAA
>CAMCES010000017.1 GCA_945873925.1 Bordetella parapertussis | reverse complement strand
TTCAGCCAAGCGTTTGTGCCGGTATTGGCCGCTACCCGGGCCGAGCAGGGTGACGCTGCCACCCAAGCCTTGATTGACAAAGTGGCCTCGGTGCTGGCTTGGGCCGTGCTGTTGACCAGCTTGCTGGGCGTGCTGGCCGCACCCGGCTTGGTTTGGCTGATGGCCAGTGGCTTGCAGCAATCGCCCACGGGCATGACCACCGCGGTCAGCCTCACGCGCTACATGTTTCCCTACATCGCTTTCATGTCCATGGTGGCCTTGTCGGCGGGTATCTTGAACACCTGGCGGCGTTTTGCGGTGCCTGCGGCCACGCCCGTTTTGCTCAATGTCTGCATGATTTTGGCGGCCTGGCTGGGCGCGCCCTGGCTGGGCTCGCAGGGGGTGGAACCCATCTTTGCTTTGGCGGCCGGGGTCATGCTCGGCGGGGTGTTGCAGTTGGCGGTGCAAATTCCGGCGCTCATAAGCCTGGGGCTGCTGCCGCGCATCGCTGTCTCGCCGCGCGGCTTGCGTGACGCTTGGACCGATGGCGGTACCCGGCGCATCTTGGGTTTGATGGGCCCGGCGTTGCTGGGCGTGGGCGTGGCGCAACTGTCTTTGCTGATCAACACCCAGATCGCCTCTTACATGACCCCCGGCAGTGTGAGTTGGGTGAATTACGCCGACCGCTTGATGGAGTTTCCTATCGCTTTGCTGGGTGTGGCCTTGGGGGTGGTGTTGATGCCGCAGCTGTCAGCCGCCAAAGCCAGTGGCGACAGTGCGCGTTACAGCGCCATGCTGGACTGGGGTTTGCGGCTGGTGCTGCTGTTGGCTTGGCCTTGTGCGGTGGCCCTGTTGGTGTTTGCCAAGCCCTTGGTGTCTGTGATCTACCACTATGGCGCGTTCACTGCACTGGATGTGCTTCAAACCTCGGCAGCTTTGACCGGCTATGGCGTTGGTTTGTTGGGCTTGGTGGCGATCAAGGTGCTGGCACCTGGGTTTTTTGCGAACCAAGACACCCGCACCCCGGTGCAAATCGCGGTGATGGTGTTGGTGTTCACCCAAATCATGAACTGGCTGCTGGTGCCGTATTTGGCGCATGCCGCGCTCACCTTGTCGATTGGGCTTGGGGCTTTGCTCAATGCCCTGAGTCTGCTCATTGGCTTGAGGATACAAGGCAAATACCAACCCTTGGCTGGTTGGTTCAAGTTGGTCATGCAGGTGTTGTTGGCCTCTGCAGTGTTTGGCGGCTTGTTGTTCTGGGCTGCGCAACAATGGGACTGGACGGCTTTGCAATCGCAAGCTCTCTGGCGAGTCGGTTTGATGACCGCGGTGGTAGCCGTCGCAGGTGTTGTTTATTTCGCTGTTTTGAGTGGTCTTGGGGTGGACTTGCGTGCGCTGTGGCGGCGCTGAAGGCATGATCCGGTCATGAACTACAAATTACAGTTGCCCAGCGCCTTGGACTATTTCACCACCTTGGTGCAGAGCGATGACGAGTTTCCCTTGCTGGAAACCGCGGTCAGCCTGGCCCAAGATGAATACCCCAGTCTGGACATCCAGCAGGTGCTGGGAGAGGTTGACCAACTCAGCGCCAAGCTCAAACGTCGTTTGATGCCAGGGGCTGACCCTTTGGACAAGCTGCGTGCCTTGAACCAGTTGTTCTACGAGGAACTGCGTTTTGCCGGCAACATCAACCACTACGACGACCCCAACAACAGCTACCTCAACCGGGTGTTGGAGCGGCGTTTGGGCATCCCGATCAGTTTGGCGGTGTTGTGGCTGGAGTTGGGGCAGAGCGTGGGTTTGAAGGTGCACGGGGTGGGCTTTCCCGGCCATTTTTTGGTCAAGCTGGACTTGACTTACCCGCAAGAAGGCCATGTGGTGCTCGACCCGTTCAGCGGTGAATCATTGAGCCGCGATGATTTGGCGGAGCGTTTGATTCCTTGGCTGCACGGCGCCAAGCCCGGCAGGCTCAATGCGGTGTCTGACGATGCGCTGGCGTTTCACCTAGAGCCCGCCTCGCCCCGTGACATCATCGCCCGGATGTTGCGCAATTTGCAAGAAATCTACCGACGCTTGGGCGATCAAGCGCGGTTGGGCAAGGTGCAGGCGCGCTTGGCGGTGTTGCTACCCGTTTGATGCAACTTCGGCATGGGTGAACAAACCGCTTGCAACGGCTTATTGCATATGGCCAAGCAAGCCCTGATTGATCACGACGGCTGCGCCGTTGCCACGTTCAGCGATCACACCAATCCGATAAACCTCTTCGCCCAGGCCAGCTAAGGTTTGGGCGCATGCATCCGCCTGCGCGGCATCGAGCACCAGCACCATGCCAATGCCGTTGTTGAAAGTGCGGCACATCTCGGTTTCGTCAATGCCTGCGGTGGCTTGCAACCAGCCAAACAGCTCGGTGCGCGGCCAACTGCTGCGCACTAAATGCGCCGAGCAGTTGTCAGGCAGCACGCGTGGGATGTTCTCGGTCAAGCCGCCGCCCGTGATGTGGGCCAAGGCTTTGACCGGGTGTGCCTTCAAGGCGGCCAGTACCGATTTCACATACAAGCGGGTCGGGGCCATCAAGGCTTGTTTGAAAGGCTGACCGTCCAGGCTGACGGGCAAATGAGCACCAGCTCGCTCGATGCATTTGCGCACCAGGCTGAAGCCGTTGGAGTGCACACCGCTGGACGCCAAGCCCAGCACCAGGTCGCCGGGCTTGACGTCTTTGCCGGTCAATATCAGCGACTTTTCCACCACACCCACGGCAAACCCTGCCAGGTCGTATTCGCCAGCGGGGTACATACCCGGCATTTCTGCGGTCTCGCCGCCAATCAGGGCACAACCAGACAACTCGCAGCCCTTGGCAATCCCGCCCACCACAGCAGCGGCCGTGTCTACATCGAGCTTGCCGCAGGCGAAGTAGTCGAGGAAAAACAGGGGCTCTGCGCCTTGCACCAGCACATCGTTGACGCTCATGGCCACCAAGTCGATGCCCACGGTGTCGTGCATTTGCCATTCAAAAGCAAGTTTCAACTTGGTGCCCACGCCATCGGTGCCGCTGACCAGCACAGGCTCTTTGTAGTTTTTGGGCACCTCAAACAAGGCACCAAAGCCACCAATGCCCGCCAACACGCCTTCGCGCATGGTTTTTTGGGCCAAGGGTTTGATGCGTTCAACCAGCGCATCACCAGCGTCGATGTCAACGCCGGCGTCTTTGTAGGAAAGGGGAGTGTTCATAAGCGCGGGGCGCGGATGCGCCAAAGGGTCGGTCGATAGAATCGGGGGATTCTAATTGCCGGGTCTCCCGCCGCCTGATGCTCACATCCCCTGACAACCGTTGGTACGCCGCCTGGCTGTTCATCCTGGCCGCCATGCTTTGGCTGTTGTGGTGGCTCACCCCGGTCTTGGCCCCGTTTTTGATCGCTGCGGTCCTGGCCTACATCCTGTCGCCCATCGTCACGCGTTTGGACGCTTGGCTCGGCGGCAAGATACCCAAGTTCCTGTTGGTGGTCTTGGTGGAACTGGTTTTTTTGCTTGCCTTGCTGGCGGTGGTGGCCATGGTGTTGCCGGTGTTTGTCAAAGAAGCCGCGCGCATCCATGACCAACTCCCGGCCTTGTTGACGAAACTGCAAACCCACCTCGGACCCACCTTGGCAGGTTGGGGTGTCGATCTCAGCTTGGATCCCTCGGCACTCAAGTCTTTTCTAAGTGAACACGTGGCCTCCATGTGGGATAAGGCCTTGTCATCCTTGCTGACCTCTTTGCAAATCGGCGGCAGCGTGGCGCTCGCACTGATTGGCAACCTGGTCCTGGTGCCGGTGGCTTTGTTTTACCTGTTGCTCGACGGCCACCATGTGCTGTCACACCTGCGTGATTGGTTGCCCTTGAAGGCCAAGGACAATGTCGCGGGTTTTGTGAAAGAGGCCGATGCCGTGCTTGGCGAGTATCTGCGCGGACAACTGATGGTGATGTTGATCTTGTCGGTCTATTACGTGCTGGGCCTGTCTTTGTTTGGGCTGTCGGTGGCCTGGCCAATCGGCATCTTCACTGGCTTGGCGGTGTTCGTGCCTTATGTGGGTTTTGGCTTGGGTCTGTTGCTGGCGGCGCTGGCTGGCTTGCTCGAGTTGCCTCCGATGCAAGCGGGCATCATGCTGGCGGTGGTGTTTGGCCTGGGGCAAATCATCGAGAGCTTCATCTTGACTCCACGCCTGATTGGCGAGCGCATCGGTCTGCACCCACTGGCCGTGATTTTTGCTTTGCTGGCTTTTGGTCAGTTACTGGGCTTTGTTGGCATTTTGATCGCCTTGCCCGCCAGCGCGGTGTTGTTGGTGGCCTTGCGCCGTTTGCGCACCCGGTATTTCAGCAGCCATTTGTATGCTGGCTGAAACGCTATGAAGCAAATTGCGCTCGACATTGGCGTGTCGGTAGGCCCGAGTTTGCTTAATTTTTTTCCTGGCCACAACCAAGCCGCTTTGGCCCATATTCAACTGTGGATGGCAGGCAGCACACGCTCGCCGGTGCCCACCTATTTGTGGGGCGAGCACGGGTGCGGTAAGACCCATTTGCTCAGGGCGGTTGCCGAACACATCAGGGCCAGCGGCGCGGCCGTGGGTTGGCTCGATACCAGCGCCGAACAACCGCCGGCTTTCAATCCCGCTTGGGAGGTCTTGGTGTTCGATGAGGTGCACCATTTCTCGGCCGTGCAACAACACGCCGCCTTCAACTGGTTTGTCAACGCTGCCACGCCGGGCGCCTCCCGCCAGCCTTGGGTGTTGGCAGCGGGCACGGTGCCACCGCAAGACCTGCATTTGCGCGAAGACCTGCGGACCCGCTTGGGCTGGGGGCATGTGTTTCATCTGCAACTGCTTGACGACAACGAACGCCGCGAAGTGCTTTTGCGCCATGCACAGGCTTTGGGCATGACGCTCAACAACGATTTATTGGATTACCTGCTGTCGCGCTTCAGCCGCGACCTGGGTCATTTGATCGATTTGTTGCAACGCCTGGACACGTTTGCATTGCAAACCCAGCGTCCCCTGACGATACCGCTGTTGCGATCCATGTTGGATGAACTGTGAACCATGCACCTCGCGCTGTTTGACCTGGACCACACCCTGCTGCCCCTGGACTCCGACCAGTCATGGGGTCAGTTCACCTTGTCCTTGGGTTGGGTAGACCCTGTGACTTTCAAGGCGAAAAACGACGGGTTTTACGCCGACTACCAAGCGGGTTGCTTGGATATCCACGCCTACGTGCGGTTTGCAACCGCTGCTGTTCGTCAAAAAGGCCATGCCGCTGCCAATGCCGCACACGCCCAGTTCATGGCCCAAGTGATTCGTCCCGCCTTGCTGCCCGCTGCGCTGGCCTTGGTGGACGAACACCGCCGCCGTGGCGACACCTTGGTGATGGTCACCGCCACCAACGAGTTCGTCACCCGGCCGATTGCCCAGGCCTTTGGCATGGAGGTCTTGTTGGCGGTCGAGCTCGAACGCGACGCGCAAGGCTTGTTCACCGGTGAAATCTTGGGTGAGCCCTCATTGCGCGAGGGCAAGGTGATTCGTGTGGCACAGTGGTTGGCCACACAAGGTTTGACCCTGGCCGATGTGCACGCCACGTTCTACAGCGACTCCATGAACGATTTGCCCTTGCTCGAGAAGGTGCAAAACCCGGTGGTGACCAATGGCAGTCCGGCTCTTCGACAAATCGCGCTGGAGCGCGGATGGCGTATCCTCGACCTTTTCGAGAACCCATGATCAAAAAAATCATCGATCGATTGTTGGGCAAATCCAGCACCGCTGGCAAAGCCAGCTTTGGCAAACGCCGCGTCATCAGCGAAAAAGAACACCGTATTGACCATGAACTGGTGGACGAACGCGCATTGCATGTGGTGCGTACCCTGCAAGAGCGGGGCTTTGAGGCCTATATTGTGGGCGGCGCGGTACGTGACTTGTTGGTGGGTTTGAAGCCCAAAGACTTTGATGTGGCCACCAACGCCACGCCCGAGGAGGTCAAGGCCTGTTTTCGCCGCGCCTTCATCATTGGGCGGCGGTTTCGCATCGTGCACGTGGTGCATGGCCGAGGCCGCGACCATGAGGTGATCGAGGTGTCCACCTTCCGCGCTTACCTCGACAGCCAAGATGCGGCGCAAGTCAGTGGCAACGAGCGAACCAGTAAAAAAGCCCTCTCCAACATGACCCACGCGGTGGACGCCAGCGGCCGGGTGCTGCGCGACAACGTCTGGGGTCCGCAAGACGAAGACGCGGCCCGCCGGGATTTCACGGTCAACGCCATGTATTACGACCCGCACACCGGTGACGTGATTGACTACCACCATGGTTTTGAAGACGCCCAAAAACGCGTGATCCGCATGATCGGTGACCCGGCAGCGCGTTACCGCGAAGACCCTGTGCGCATCATCCGCGCGGTTCGTTTCTCCGCCAAACTCAACCGACTCGGGTTCAAGCTCGAAGCCCGCACTGCCAAGCCCTTGAAAGCCATGTTGCAGCTGCTGGCCGAGGTGCCGCAAAGCCGTTTATTCGATGAAATGCTCAAGCTGCTGCAAACCGGACATGCCCTGGCCAGCATCCAGCAACTCAGGTTGTTGGGCCTGGGCAAAGGCATCTACCCTTTGCTGGATGTGGTGGTTGAGCGCGCTGACACCGCGTTTGTGAGTGCCGCTTTGCAAGACACCGATCGCCGTGTCGGTGAGGACAAACCGGTCGCCCCCAGTTTTTTGTTGGCCTGCGTGCTGTGGGCTGACGTGCGCGAAGGCTGGCATGCCCGCGCCGGTCAAATGCCGATTTACCCCGCCTTGCAAGAAGCGATCGAGGACGTGTTCAATGCACGCATCGGCGATGTGTCTGGCCGAGGCAAATTGGCAGGTGACATGCGCGAAATTTGGACCCTGCAACCGCGTTTCGAGAAGCGCACCGGCAGTGCCCCGTTTGGTCTGGTCGATCAAGCCCGGTTTCGGGCCGGATTTGACTTTTTGTGTCTGCGTGCTGAGGTGGGTGAAATCGAGATTGAATTGGCCGACTGGTGGGAAGCGTTTCAACATGCCAATGACGATGCCCGCATCGGCTTGATCCAAGCAGTTCGGGCTGCTCCCCGCGTGGTCCGCGCCGAGGGCAGTCAAGTGCCCCGCAAGCGCACCCGTCGCAGGCGTAAACCCACAAGCGGTCCAGCCGATGGCATCCCAACAGCGTGAGCCAGTCAGCGCCTTCGTGGCGCTGGGGGCCAATTTGGGTAACCCCACCCAAGCGGTGACACAGGCGCTGGAGGGCCTGGCGGATTTGCCTCACACCCATCTGCTGGCAGTTTCTTCCCTTTACGAAAGCGCCCCTCTTGAAGCCGACGGACCGATGTTTGTCAACGCGGTTGCGGCGATCGATACCGGATTGAATGTGTTTGACCTGTTGCAAGCCCTGCAGGCCATGGAACAACTGGCTGGCCGGCAACGCAGCATTCAAAACGCCCCCCGCACCTTGGACCTGGACTTGCTGTTTTATGGGACAGCCCGTGTCGCTGGCCCTTGGTTGACCGTGCCGCATCCACGTTGGCATGCGCGGGCGTTTGTGTTGCTGCCGTTGCAGGAAATCGCGCCAGATCGGGTGGATGCCGAGATGCTGGCACGGGTGGCTGATCAGTTGATTTGCCGCTCAGCCTCGGTGATTTGCGACTCGAAATAGCGCTGAAAACCATAGGCCAAACTCGACAACATGGCAGTGGTGCCCACCATCATGGACAACACCAAGGCGATGATGGTGAACCAATTGGTCAAGCCGGCAGGGGCCTGTGGCTCCGCTTCTGGGTTGTAACGCTGGTTCCAGTTCTCCGCAGACATCAGTCCCCAGCTGAGCGCATGCAGGGCGCTGACGGCAATCGTCAAACCCAAAATGGGCAACAGCCACCAGCTCAAGGGGTCATCCAAGCCCATGGTCTCCGCCCGCTCAAACCCATAGAGGCCCAGGAATGTCAGGATCACCATGACCCAGCCCCAAGCGTCTTTCAGACCAAACATGTAAAAGCGGTTCAGGCCCAAAGGCCCCAATGCCAGGCTCAGCCAAACGGCCACAGTTTTGTTTTTCATGGATCTGATTATCTGCTTGAAACCGCCACGGGCGAGGATTTGGCAGTGTCAGCCGCTGGTCGGTCTATAATCTAAGGCTTTTCAGCGAGCGCTGGCCGGGTGGCCATGTCGCGTGTCTCATCGTTGAATCAAAGTCTGCACCCAAGGATAAACCATGGTCGTCATCCGACTTTCCCGCGGCGGTTCGAAAGCCCGTCCGTTTTTCAACATCGTCGTCGCCGACAAACGTGTTCGTCGCGATGGTCGTTTCATCGAGCGCGTGGGTTTTTACAACCCGATCGCCGCTGGTGGCGAAGAGCGTTTGCGCATCGCCCAAGACCGCCTGAGCTACTGGGTGGGCGTGGGTGCACAAACCTCATCTACCGTTGACCGTCTGATCAAACAGGCCGGCAAAGCAGCCGCCTGAACGCCAGATGCAGCCCGCGTGGGAGCCTGCTGATTTACCAGCGGACGCCATCGAAGTCGGGCGCATTTTGGATGCTTGGGGGCTCAAGGGCTGGCTCAAGGTCCTCCCCCACAGCGCTTCCCCGGAGGCGCTGTTTTCTTCCAAACGCTGGTTTTTGCAGCCCAACGAAAGAGGGGCATCACCGTTCACGGGCACGGTCTTGCTGCGCATCCGCGAGGCCAAAGAGCATTCCGACAGCGTGGTGGCGCTGGCCCACGACCTGGACGACCGAGATCTGGCCGAGAGCCTCAAGGGTGCCCGCATTTTTGTGCAGCGTTCGTCATTTCCTTCCACCGCCACCGATGAATACTATTGGGTCGATCTGATCGGCCTGGCGGTGCGCAACCGGGAAGGCGTCACACTGGGCTTGGTCAAAGAGCTGCTGTCCACCGGCCCGCAAACCGTATTGGTCCTGACCCAGGCCAACCCCGACCCGGCGGGCAAACCCCTCGAACACATGATTCCCTTTGTCAACGCTTACATCGACCAAGTGGATTTGCCAGCCAAGCAAATCTTGGTCGATTGGCAAGCCGATTACTGAGCACCAAGCCATGCGGGTTGACATCATCACTTTGTTTCCCGAGCTGATACAAGCCTTCTTGACCGTCGGCGTCACCCGCCGTGCTTACGACGGTGGTTTGGTGCGGGTGCATTGCTGGAACCCGCGTGATTTCACGGACAGCAATTACCGCCGTGTCGACGACCGCCCGTTTGGTGGCGGCCCGGGCATGGTCATGATGGCCGAGCCCTTGGCGGCATGCCTGCAAGCCATCCGAAACGAGCGGGGGCAAGACCGCCAGACCGCGCCCCTGGTCTATTTCTCGCCCGTGGGCCGGGCTTTGTCGCAAGCGGTGGTCAGCCAGGCTGCGGCATCTGCAGGGGCTGTTCTGCTGTGTGGCCGCTACGAAGGCGTGGACCAGCGCTTCATTGACACCCAGGTCGATCTGCAAATCAGCCTGGGCGACTTCGTGCTCTCCGGTGGCGAATTGGCTGCCCTGGCCTGGCTAGACGCGGTGGCCCGCCTGCAGCCCGGGGTGTTGCACGACGAGGAAAGCCATTTGCAAGACAGTTTCACGCCAGCCTTGAGCGGCTTGCTGGACTGCCCCCATTACACCCGGCCCGATACTTGGCAGGGGCAGGGCGTGCCTGCGCCCTTGTTGTCGGGGCACCATGCCCAGATCACCCAGTGGCGACGGACCCAAAGCCTGTTGCTCACGGCCCGTCTGCGCCCTGCGCTGATCGAGCAGGCCCGTGCTCAGGGTTTGCTCAGCGTCGAGGATGAAAAAACCCTTGGGCCCGCTGCCCCTTGAGCCCCTAGAACAGTCGGTCGGACAGGTGGACTTGGCTTGTCAGTGTGTGGGTGCTCGGGCCAGTTATAATACCCGGCTCTGATCCTCTGGATGGCCGCCCGTGCTCATCTGTCAGCACAGGCCTTTTGTGCAGCGCATCCATGATCTTTGTGAGGAAAACATGAATCTCATCCAAATCCTGGAACAGGAAGAAATCGCCCGCATGGGCAAAAAAATCCCGGTTTTCTCGCCTGGCGACACCGTTGTGGTCAGCGTCAACGTGGTTGAAGGTACCCGCAAGCGGGTTCAGGCCTTCGAGGGCGTGGTGATTGCCAAGCGCAACCGCGGCATCAACAGCAACTTCATCGTTCGCAAAATATCCAGTGGCGAAGGCGTGGAACGCACCTTCCAAACTTACAGCCCCTTGATCGCTGGTCTGGAAGTCAAGCGCCGTGGTGATGTGCGTCGCGCCAAGCTTTACTATTTGCGCGATCGCAGCGGCAAGTCTGCCCGAATCAAAGAAAAACTCACGGCCAAAGCCACACCCGCTGTAGCCAAGTAAGCAGGGTTTGACCCAGCCACAGGCCGCCCCAGTTCTCTCTGTGGCGGCTTTTTCATGAGCACACCAGCCGTCCCTTTTGTTTCCCTGACCCACATACCCAACTTTTCGCCTGAATTGGCCGAGGTCTTGGGGGTGGATGACCATTTGCCTAGCATTCCGCTTGAGCGCTTGCATGGCAAGGCCTTGCAGGCCTATTTCGCTGATCCGCCAGATTGGGCTACCCCCACTCTCGAACCGCCCATGACCCAGCGCGTGCCTGCTGCTGCCTCGGTGTTGTTGGGCATCGTCATGCGGGCCGAGCCCATGGTGTTGCTCACCCAGCGCACCACCCACCTGTCCAACCATTCAGGGCAGATCGCTTTTCCAGGGGGGCGACAGGATCCGCAAGATGCGGACGAAGTAGCGGCTGCCTTGCGCGAAGCCCAAGAAGAAGTGGGA
This sequence comes from Bordetella parapertussis, assembly GCA_945873925.1. Taxonomy (GTDB): domain Bacteria; phylum Pseudomonadota; class Gammaproteobacteria; order Burkholderiales; family Burkholderiaceae_C; genus Limnohabitans. The sequence goes on along the minus strand of CAMCES010000017.1, from coordinate 24,219 downwards.
TTGAACCCCCAGCTCGTGCAGGTCTTGGGTTGCCTGCCTTTGTATGTCACGGGTACCGGTTTCAAAGTCACGCCGGTGGTGGGTTTGGTCGATCCCGCCATGCATTTGCAAGCCAACCCGCAGGAAGTCGCGGACGTGTTTGAGGTGCCCTTGTTGCATGTCATGAACCCAGCCAACCATCACCGCCATGCGGTGGAATGGCAGGGCGTTCGCCGTGAGTGGTTCTCGATGCCTTACCAAGATCGGCAGACCACCCGCATGATTTGGGGCATCACCGCTGGCATCTTGCGTAATCTCTACCAGTTTTTACAAGCCAAGTCCTAGGCCCAACAGCGCCAAACGGGTCTTCACTATCATTGGCGCATGAGTTTTCTAGCCCTTTTATTTGCCTTGTTGCTCGAACAAGTGCGCCCTTTGACCGCTGACCACGGGTTAGATCGGATGACTTCTCTCTGGGCCGATTGGCTTCGCCATGCCTTGGATGCCGGAGACGTGCGTCATGCCTGGATCATCTGGGGCTTGGCGGTGGGCTTGCCTTGCCTGCTGGCCATGCTGGTGCATTTGGCTTTGTTGTGGTGGGCAGGCTGGTTTTTTGCCATGTTGTGGAGTTTGGCAGTGCTCTACGCCACCTTGGGTTTTCGCCGATTCAGCCACCATTTCACGGGTATCCGAGATGCACTCGCCACTGGCGATGAAGTCTTGGCTCGGGAGTTGTTGCGCCAATGGCAGGGTGAGATGGACATGGACATGCCGCGCAGTGAAATCGTTCGGCATGTGATTGAGCTTTCAACGGTGGCTGCACACCGCCATGTGTTTGGGGTGATCACCTGGTTTTCTGTGCTTGCTGCCTTGGGACTGGGGCCGATCGGCGCCTTGTTTTTCAGGATATCGGCCCAGCTGTCCAAAGACTGGGTGGCGGCGCCTGCTGGCTTGGGTGTGGATGCAGCGCAATGCAGCCCAGCTCTGCAATCGGTTTGTGTAAGCGCTTGGGACCATGTTGATTGGATGCCGGTGCGGCTGACCGCCTTGTCGTTTGCAGTTGTTGGCAATTTTGAGGACGCGGTTGACGCATGGCGTCAAGATGCGTCGCATTTCCCCAGTGCCAATGATGGTGTGGTGTTGGCGGCCATGGCTGGTGCGATCAATGTGCGCTTGGGCGGCACTGGTTTGCGTCAGCCCCTGAGTGACGCGATCGACACCGACCCGGTGGTTGAATCCACCGCTGGCAAGCCGGCTGAAACAGCGCATTTGCGCAGCATGGTTGGTTTGGTTTGGCGCGCGGTGGTGATGTGGATGGCGCTCCTGGCCTTGATCACATTGGCCAGGTTGTTGGGCTGACACAGCCCGCAACAGTTATTGGTTTGAAAAAGCCAGGCTCAGTAGCTTTTGGGCGCAGACAACTCGGCAAACAACTGGGTGTAGATGGCGTATCGCCCCGGATCAATCAGGCCTTGTTGCAAGGCGGTTCGCACCCCGCAATCGGGCTCGTGCACATGGCTGCAGTTGTGGAACCTGCAATGGTCTGCGTGAACACCAATGTCAGGCATGCAAGCCGGCAACTCGGACGGTGCGATCTGCTGCAAGCCAAATTCTTGAAACCCCGGAGAGTCCATCAAGGCAGTGGTTTTATCGGTGTTTGTCCAATACCAGGTGGTGGATGTGGTGGTGTGTTTGCCTGACTGCAAAGCTTTTGAGATGATGTTGGTGGCCGCATTTGCCTCGGGCACCAGGCGGTTGATCAAGGTGCTTTTGCCAGCACCCGAGGGGCCCAAGACCAAGGTCACGCGGTTGGCCAATTCGGCCCGCAGATTCTCCAAATCGTCGGTCGCATTGAGCAAGCCCAGGGGTAACACCAAGGTGCCAGCATTTCGATAGGCTTGCAATCGATCCCAGGCCAAAGCAAAGGGCGCTGCCAAGTCTTGTTTGTTCAAGGCGATCAGGGCGCGAATGCCGGCATGTTGCGCGGCGATCAGCGCACGGGCAACTTGGCTGGAGGAGAAATCTGGCTCTGCAGCGACCAGCACCAGCACCTGGTCCAGGTTGGCTGCAAACGACTTGGTGCGGATTTCATCTTGCCGGTAAAACAAATTTCGGCGTGGTTCAATCCGTTCGATGCTGCCCTCGTCCTCCGAGCGAGACCACTGAACCTGGTCACCAACCACAGCCTGGTTTTTTTTTCCTCGCGGATGGCATAAACGCCTGTCGCCTTGCCGGTCCTCAATCACCACATGTCGACCATGGCTGGCCACAACGCGACCCCATTGCATCATGCGGTCAGACGAGCCAAGCGCTGCGAAGCGGGCGGATGTGAGTGGTAGAAGGCCACAAACAAAGGGTCCGGGGTCAAAGTCGACGCGTTGTCTTTGTAGAGCTTGATCAAGGCTTGTTGCAGGTCTTTGCCGCTGGCGTGTTCGCAAGCGAAAGCATCCGCCTCAAATTCATGTTTGCGTGAGCGAGCTGCACGCAGGGGTGTGGTGACGAAGGTCAGCAAAGGGACGACTTGCATGAAGAGCAGCAAGGCCAACGCTGCGTTAGAGGCGTTCAAGTGGGGCTGGACACCCAAGCCGGTGTAAAACCATGTTTGGATGCTCAGCCAGCCCAGTGCGGCCAACCCGAGCAAGGTCGCCAAGAAGCTGCGAAACAGTGATTTGGGAATGTGGTTGAGTTTGGCATGCCCGAGTTCGTGGGCCAGCACAGCTTCCATTTCCGAAGGGCTCAACTGCTTGAGCAAGGTATCAAAAAACACCACCCGTTTTTGTTTGCCTAAACCAGTGAAAAAAGCATTGGAATGGGCAGAGCGGCGGCTGCCATCCATGACAAAAAAACCGTCTGATTTGAAACCGGTGCGCTTCATCAGGGCATCAACCCGCTCTTGCAATTTGACATCTTCTAAAGGCTGGAATTTGTTGAACAAGGGCATGATGAAATTTGGCGCAATCCACATGACAAACAATTGGTATGCCACCAGCAGACCCCATGCCACCAGCCACCATGCATCGCCACCGGACCCCATCAAATACAAAACAGCCCAGAGCAAGGGCAAGCCCAGGACTGCGCCTACCAGCAAACCCTTGACCATGTCGGTGATCCACAGACCCAGCGTCATGTTGTTAAAGCCAAACCGTTGTTCAATGTTGAAGGTTTGCACATAGGACACAGGCAGGTTGATCAAACCCGAGATCAACACAAAGCAAGCCACCAGCGCCAGTTGTTGCAACATGCCAGGGCCGAGCAAGGCAGTCAGCCAAGCATCGAGCAAAGACAAACCACCCAACAAGGTCCAGGCAAGCAAGAGCAGGGCATCGATGGCCAGATCCCAATGACCCAATCGCAATTTGCTCAGTGTGTAGTCGGCAGCCTTTTGGTGGGTAGGCAGGTCAATCGCATCTGTGAAAGCCAGAGGTACAGCATTTCGGTGGTTTGCCACATGTCGAATTTGACGGTTGGCAAGCCACAGTTTGAGCCCCAAATTGAGCAACAGCAGACCTGCAAAAGCCAGGGTGAATGAAAAAGAATGGTTCATGTATGAAGTTTAGGGCTTTTTGTGTGGGCGCATGCCCGGCATGGTCTTGCGGTTTGCCAGGTTGCTTTGGGGGACAATCCTCAAATGACATTACCTGTTGATTCGCCGCTAACGCCGCCTGCACCCAGCTTGGCCAAGTCCGACATGAATTTGGTGTGGCTCGATTGCGAAATGTCGGGCCTCGATCCTGACAAAGAACGTCTGCTCGAAATTGCAGTCGTCATCACCGGCCCTTTGCTGACACCACGCATTGAAGGTCCTGTGGTGGTTGTTCACCAAAGCGATGCCTTGCTTGCAGACATGGATGCCTGGAACAAGGGAACCCATGGCAAAAGCGGTTTGATCGACAAGGTCAAATCCTCAAGCATGGATGAGGCGCAGGCAGAACAAGTACTGATTGATTTCATCCAACAGCACGTGAGCAAGGGTGTGGCACCCATGTGTGGCAACACGATCGGGCAAGACAGGCGGTTTTTGCGCAAGTACATGCCCAAACTCGAAGCCTGGTTCCATTACCGTGACTTGGATGTCAGCACCTTAAAAGAACTGGCAAAGCGCTGGAAACCTGAGGCTTATGCATCTTTTAAAAAACAGCAACGGCATACCGCCTTGGCCGATGTGCACGAGTCCATTGACGAGTTGGCGCACTACCGCACCTACTTCTTGAATCTTTAAGCATTCAAAAGTCGTGCAGAAAGCGCACGGATTTCTATGCGAGAATATTGCCAGTTGTGCGGATCAGGCACAACATTGCTACATCTGCCTCACACCTTGGGTTCGCACAGAACCGCGTTGCAAACATCTTGCAGCATGCTTTGTTTGAAGGTTGATGTTTTTACAACCTTTGAATGGAGCCACCTCACCTTTTCAGGTGGTGGTCAAAACATGATTGACGATTTGAATTCCCGCGCCTCAACCGAAACCGTCTTGGAGCAGGTTGCAAACAACACGCCCGAATCACTTTCGGTACCTTCATCCTCGACAGCGCCTGTGAAGAATGCTTTTGCGGAGATGGGGTTGGCGCCGGAACTGCTGGCCGCGGTTCGTGACCTCAACTTCACCCAACCTACCCCTGTTCAGCTCAAAGCCATTCCCATGGCATTGCAAGCTGATGCCTCTTTGCCTTCGATTGACCTGTTGGTTTCCAGCCAAACGGGCAGCGGTAAAACAGCGGCGTTTTTGCTGCCTGTGCTGCACACCTTGTTGGTCGAGCGCCAAGCGCAAGAACAAGCCCAAGCCAGTGAGTGGCAGAAAAAAGCAGAGGATGCCAAGGCCAAAGGCGAAGAGTTGCCTAAAAAGCCGCGCCGTAAAAACCCAACCGATGCCCGCCATGTCAAACCAGCCATCCCGGGCGCCTTGGTGTTGTGTCCTACCCGTGAATTGGCCCAACAGGTGGCCAAGGACGCGATTGATTTGGTGCGTCATTGCAAAGGCTTGCGCATCGCCTGTGTGGTGGGCGGCATGCCCTATGCCATGCAAATCGCACGCCTGCACAATGCCGACTTGGTCGTAGCTACCCCAGGCCGATTGCTCGATCTGCAACGCTCCAAGCAATTGCACTTGAACAAGGTTCAATTCTTGGTGGTCGACGAAGCCGATCGCATGTTGGATTTGGGCTTTGCCGATGATTTGGCCGATATCCACAAACTGACCGAGCAGCGTCGCCAAACCATGATGTTCAGCGCCACTTTCGCGCCCCGCATCCAGCAGTTGGCGGTTCGAGTCATGCGCACACCCCAAAAAGTGCAAATCGATTCGCCGCAAGAAAAGCACAACAACATCAAACAAATTTTGTTTTGGGCCGACAACGCTCATCACAAACGCAAGTTGTTGGACCACTGGTTGCGTGACACCAACATCGACCAAGCGATTGTTTTTGCCAGCACCCAAATTGAATGCGATGGTTTGGCTGAAGATTTGCAGCAGGTGGGTTTCTCGGCCGTGGCTTTGCATGGCGCACTCAGCCAAGGCTTGCGCAACCGCCGTTTGCAAGCGCTGCGAGATGGCCGTGTACAAATCTTGGTGGCCACCGATGTCGCTGCCCGAGGTATCGATGTACCGAGCATCAGCCATGTGTTTAATTTCGGCTTGCCCATGAAGCAAGAGGACTATGTTCACCGAATTGGCCGCACCGGTCGCGCAGGCCGCGATGGCTTGGCAGTGACATTTGCGGAATGGCGTGATCGCCGCAAGATCTTGGATATTGAGCATTTCACTCAGCAGACCTTGACCGCTGAAATGATTCCAGGTTTGGAGCCTACCCAACGCGCGCCGCGCGCCCCTTCACATGAGCCTCGCCGGGGTGCTGGCAAACCAGGCAGCGGTAAGCCGGGTGGCGCAGGCCGCAGCTTTGCTGGCCCCAGGCGTGGATCGAGTTTCAAACCGCGAGCTGCCCCGTGAGGCTAAGCCCAAGGGGTTGCGCACCAGTGAAACTCGGCCCTTGCGGTCGCGGTCTTGCAGACAGGCTAGAAGAATTCCCCCGTATGTTGTTCAAATGCAATACCTCGATTGAAAGCGAATTGTGGGGCATGTCCCTAAAAAAATTAATACTTTATAATTCATTTTATAAAAAAAACAGCATCATATAATAAACATTTAATAGATTTGACATTAATTCAACAAATAAAACAGAAACTCGAAATTTTTTCAATTAAATCAAGAGCTTCAAGAAAAAAGTTAATTTATATTTAAACTTTGCTAAGATAGTTTCCAAGGAGCAAGCATGGCCAATCAATCAGATTCACTTGAGAGCGTAGTTATTGGAGACGGCGTGGTTGTCAAAGGTGCCTTCACGGTGCCATCCAAAGCCGTGATAAATGGCGTCATTGAGGGCGATTTGACGGCAGAAGAGGTCTTGATTGGCCCAACAGGACGCATCACAGGTCGGGTCTCTGCCAAAGTCATTGATGTTCGCGGGCAGCTTCACAACACCATCGTGAGCGAAAAAAGCCTGATCGTCAGGGCTACTGGCAAGATAGTCGGTAAAGTTCATTATTCTGAAATAGAAATTGAAAAAGGCGGCGAAATCGAGGGCACGCTCAGTCAAGGTACTGAATCATCTGTTGCTTCCCTGCCAGCCCGTACCCAAACCCCTGCGCCAGCCATCCCTCAGGTTATCCCCCCGCAGCAGGGAACTGATTCAGATTAACAACCCACCATGCGTTTCATTCGTCCATTCTTGTCGCAAGTTTCCCGGTTGCCTTTTTTTATCAGGCAGGTTTGGACTCGCGAATACAAAGATATCAAATTGATCTTGGAGCAAAGCGGCGACCTCAATTATTTCAACATTTCCAGTGGATTCCAGCGAGTTTTTGCCCGCGGGTCGGTGATCGCCAGTTTTGCCTTGATCGGCACCATTCTCTTTTTATTGACCACCACATTGGTGCTGGGTATCAGCAGGGCCCGTTTGGAACGTTCCCACGAAGAGGTTTACCGTGCATTGCTCAGCAGCGCCTCGGATCACAACCCACAAGATGCCTCATTGAACGAAGAGCAAATGGTCACTTTGGCGCAGACCATCCGCGACCGTGACATGAGCATACGTCGCTTCGTTGAAACCTCCATGGTCGCGGTTTCAGAAGAAAACGACACCCTCAAAGCACAACTCGAAACATCCGGGTTGACTGAAAAAATCGTCAAGATCATTCAACAAAACTCTGCCAACGGCGGTTTCAGCTTGGGAACAGATTTGCAATCTAACCCGTTGTTGAGCGGCAAAGTTGCCGAAGAACTGTCCACCAACCGTGCCTTGCGAGAAGTCTTGTACGCACTGCCAAACCGTATGCCGATGGCCAATTTCAGCGTTTCGTCAGATTTTGGTATACGCTTACACCCTTTGTCTGGGAAAGCCCACTTTCACACCGGACTAGACCTGATGAGCGAAGCCGGAGACGACAAGGTTTTTGCTGTCAAGTCTGGCGTGGTTGTCATGTCAGAGTTCCATGCCCAGTATGGCAACACTGTCATGATTCGGCATTCAAATGGTGTGGAGTCTCTTTACGCTCATTTGGCCCAATTGAGCGTCAAAGTGGGGGACAGGGTCACGACAGAGACTTTATTGGGCTATATTGGCAATACAGGTGCTTCCTCCACAGGCAAACATCTCCATTTGGAAATTTTGGTCGGAGGTTACCCCGTCAACCCACAAAAAGTCATACGCACAGCCCAGTATGTTCAACAAATCCAAATCAACAAGCAATGAGCCGAGCACTGTTTCTGCTCCAGAGCCCGTCCAAGGATTGGTTGTCTCTCCAGCAGTGCCAGCAGAGCCTCAACCCACAGCACAACCTCAAAGAAACAACATGATGGACATCATTTCTTCCAATGCAGCCAAGCCCTCCATCCTTAGCGAGGGTTTTTCGTTTCGTGGTGAGATTTCCGCCAAGGGTGCGATCCATGTTGAGGGTTCACTCAATGGACAAGTCCAGGTTGACGAACTCACCATCGGTTCGCGTGGCCAGGTCGAGGGTGTCGTGACATGTTCCAGCTTGCATATCAAGGGTAAATTTTCAGGAACAGCCACTTGCAGCGAGTTGATCGTGACTTCATCAGCCTCGGTGGATGGTCATGTGGTTTACCAAACCCTGTCAGTTCAAAAGGGCGCATCCATCAAAGGCGAGTTGTTGCTGGTCAAATAAACCAGCGCCAGCCTGGTCAAAAGGGTTTGAATGTCAGATATTTCGCAAATTGACGGTGCTGCGATTCGTTTAAAACGCGAATCTCAAGGATGGACGCCCAACGACCTCGCAACCCGCGCTTGCCTGTCAGTCAAGCAAATCAGACAAATAGAAGAAGGTGGTATGAGCGCTTTCTACAGCGAAAGCGTCAAAATCACCGCAGCCAAAAAAGTGGCGGCTTTGCTGGACATGAGCGAGGCGCAATTGTTTGGTCATGTGCTTGTTTCCCAAACGCAGCCGGCCCAACAGTTCAGTTTGGATGAACAAGCACCTGTGGCGTTGGGTGACAATTCCACGGCGGCAGGACTGCCTACTTTCATTACGCAAACTGGCGGCGCTTCCTTGGACCGCAGTGAAGCTTTGCATGTTTTGGCCCAACCCCCTGAGCACTTCAACGAAGCGCCTGTCGCTGAGCAGGAGACTGCCAGCTCAGACCATGCAGAATCCCCAGCACCCTCGGCAGCAACGGCGGGTGTCACTCCTGCCTCAAAAGATCCCCACAGTGAAAGTCATTGGCTGAAAATGCTGGTCTTGTTTGTTGTTGCCTTGGCCGCTGCCGCAATTTTGCAGACCAAAGTGCTGGAGAAAAAGCCAGAGGCTACCCCCTCTGACGCCACATTGCTGCCGGTGCCGACCGATTCTTCTGCAGTGTTGCCACCTCCTGACCAGACACTTGTCGAGCCAGCACCTGAGGCCGGTAATGACGCATCAGCAGGCGCTGCCAAACCAGTGACCAATGGCGTTGCGCCTTCGGTTGCCGTGCCCGTTCAGCCTGCGTCTAAGCCGGCTGCCCCTGCCGCTGGACAGTAGGGGGTTGGAGCCTGCAGCAACATGCAAGGCCATGACATCACTGTTGAGCGCCCATGGCCAAGGCCAAGGCCTTGGACTTGCTGCTCTCATTTTGTGACTCAGCTCGAATCGGCCAGCCGCCCATGTGCAAGCGGCTGATGTCGGCCAGGGCTTGAATCCACTCGGGGCTGTCGTTTAAGCACTCTATGTAGTGGTAAGTGGAGCCGCCTTCCTCTAAAAAGGCTTCCTTGACCTCCATGGCAATTTCTTCCAAGGTTTCTAGGCAGTCGCTGACAAACCCAGGGCAAACCAAATCGATCGAACGTGTGCCTTGGCGTGCCATCTCACGCACCGATGGTTCGGTGTAGGGCTCGAGCCACTTGGCTTTGCCAAAGCGGGATTGGAAGCAAATCTTGTATTGGGACTTGTCCAACTCCAGGGCTTGGGCCAACAAGCGACCGGTTTTGTGGCATTCACAATGGTAGGGGTCACCCAGCTGCAAAGTGCGAGCGGGTACGCCATGAAAACTCATGACCAATTGCTCGGCGCGCCCGTGCACGGCCCAATGCGCCTTGATCTTTTCAGCCAGTGCCTGGATGTAGCCAGGGTGGTCATGGTAGCGGTTGATGAACCTGAATTCCGGCACATGGCGGGTGCGCATTCCCCAGGTGTAAACCGCATCAAACACGCTGGCTGACGTGGTGGCTGAATACTGGGGATAGGCGGGCAGAACCAACACCCGGGTGACACCCTCGGCTTTGAGTTGATCGAGCACTTGGGGAATGCCTGGGCTGCCATAGCGCATCGCAAAGCGCACCTGAACACCTTGCTCTTCGAGCTGGCTCTGCAGCGCCTTGGATTGGCGCTCCGTCCAGACTTTGAGTGGGGAGCCTTCGGAGGTCCAAATGCTGGCGTATTTCTGGGCTGATTTGGCAGGCCGCACCCGCAAAATGATGCCGTGCAAAATGGCCAGCCAGAGCAAGCGGGGGATTTCAACCACCCGGGGGTCGCTTAAAAACTCAGCCAGGTAGCGTCGCAAGGCCGAGGCGTTTGGGGCGTCTGGGGTGCCAAGGTTGCAATACACAACCGCGGTGTGGCTGGTTTGGCCATGCTGGTAGGGCGGCTCGGCCATGAAGCGTGGATTTAAATTCATACGATATTTTCTCCCAAGTGCGCTGCTGCAACAGACCTTGCTGCGTGTATCCCTGCCCGAACAGCCCCTTCCAGGGTTGCCGGGTAGGGACCGGCCACATAGTCGCCACATGCCCAGACACCTGGCGCAACCGCCGGACCAGGCCGCACCAGACCAGGGGTGCAGGCAAAAGTGGCGCGTTTTTCCAGCACCGTGCCCAAGTGGCTGAGTTGCTGCAACCCCAGCTGTGCCTGCGCTTGTGCAAGTACAGCTTGGATGATGTCGTTTCGGCTGAGTGAGCAATTACTCACAACCAAGGCAAGCACGCCACCCAAGCCTGGGTCGCCACTCAAGCGTCCCTTGTCAAATGCAAACTGGGCCAGCGAACCATCGGCCGCAGGCAAGGCGAGCATGGGGGTCGGCCAGTCCAATGACTCAGGCGTGTGGATGTAGACCGTGGCAATCGCGGTGTGGGCCAGTGCCGCCGCTTGGGCTGCCCAGGCTGGGGACAAGTCTTGGGATAAATCGGCCGCCTGCCAAGCTGGGCAGGCCAACAGCACAGGGCTGTCAGTGGGTAACACTGTCAGCCGGTGATGGGTGCGGATTTCTGCGCCATGGGCGAGCAACCAACGCTCTGCGGCGTCTGGTAGCAATCCGCTGAGGTCTTGGCGAGGGATCAGCAAGTCACTGCTGCCCGCGCCTGCAAACAAGGCGTCGGACAAAACCCGCAAAAACACTTCGCCGCTGGCATGGTTACGGTCGATGTTCAAGGCGGAGACGCACAGCGGCTCGATCAGTTCTTGCATGACGCGTGGCGTCAGCAAGGCGCACACCTGTGTCACGCTGTCCTTGGGACCACAAGCAAAGCCTGCGCGTTGCCAATGCAGGCATTGCCGGATCAGCGACCATTTGTCGGCCCATGCCCAACCCCTTGCGGTCACCACACCGACGAGCAAATTCAGGGGGCTGGGTAAGTCAGGCAAGCGCATGCCATGCCCGTTCGGGGTTTGCAGGTTCAAGGGAACTCGGTCAAAGGCTTGGCGCTCATCTACCCCCAGGGTTTGGAGCAAATCCAAGGTCTGGCGGTAAGCCCCAATCAGTATGTGTTGCCCGTTGTCCAAGGCCTTGCCTTGCAGAGTCACCCGCCTGGCACGGCCGCCGAGTTGTGGGGCAGCTTCTAGCAGGCGGACTTGGAAGCCCAGTTGGGTTGCATGCACTGCGGCTGCCAGTCCAGCCCAACCTGCACCGACCACGGTGAGCGGTTTCAAAAACGCCCCAACGCTTGCATCTTCCAAGCCAGCCAGAGTTTGCGAACAGGCGTCAGGGCAACGCGCTGGGTAAGCACAGGAAAACCCGCTGCTTGAATTTCACGTAGCAAAGTGCGGTAGATGCTCGCCATCATCAGACCCGGTTTTTGGTTGCGCTTGTCTGTTTCATGCAGCAAGCCAAGTGCTTGGTCATACAGCCCGTGTGCTCTGGCCGCTTGGTAGTGCATCAAGGCTTGGAAGGCAGGGGAATCGCGGCGCTGCAACACATCGTTGGCGGTGACTTGGAACTGCTGCAAATCCGCAATCGGCAGGTAAATCCGGCCTCGCAATGCATCTTCGCCAACGTCGCGGATGATGTTGGTGAGTTGAAAAGCCCGACCCAAGGTGTGGGCGTAGTTGGTGGTTTGGGCGTGTGTTTGCCCAAAGATATGCGCTGCCACCTCGCCCACCACCCCGGCCACCAAGTGACAGTATTGCTGCAGGCCAGCAAAGTCGAGGTAGCGGGTTTGGCTCAAGTCCATCTGACAGCCCAGGATGACTTGCTGCAAATGGTGCTCGGTGATCTGGAATTCGCTGGTCAGCGGCATCAGGGCGTGCATCACCGGGTGTTGGGCTTGACCAGCAAAACTGCGTTGCACCTCTTGCTGCCACCAATGCAGTTTTTGGGCAGCCACACTGGCGTCTTGCACCTCATCGACCACATCATCGACCTCTCGGCAAAACGCGTAAAAAGCCGTGATAGCGGCGCGGCGGTGGGGCGGCAAAAACAAAAAGGCGTAGTAAAAACTGCTGCCGGATGCGGCGGCTTTTTGCTGGACATATTGCTGGGGCGTCATGGCTGAGATTGTGGCATCCAGCAAGCGCGCCAAAGCATCCACAGCAGGTCAGGGGCGTGCAAGCGGGGGCGCTGCAGACGCGTGTCCACGCCTTGAATTTTGTCGAGGATGCGCAAACCGCCTTGCACCACCAAGCGCAACTCCCAGCCAGCGCGGCCGGGCAACCGATGGACCAGGGGAGCACCTTGCAACATCCGTTCGCGTGCAAAGCCGATTTCCGTCTGAAGGTCTGCATTGTTGGGCAAGTAAAACCGGCCACGCGGCAGGTCCACGCTCAGGTCTTGCCAAAAATTGATGAGTTGCAAGGCGCTGCAAACCGCGTCACTGTGCTGCAAAGACCGTTCATCATCCAGGCCATACAAGTGCAGCAGCAATCGACCAATCGGGTTGGCCGAGCGGCTGCAGTAGTCCAACAGTTCGTCCCGGTTTGCGTAGCGCCTGGCATCCCGGGTGAACACCACATCTTGGGTGAACGCATCGAGCAGGGCCAACAGTTGGTCAACCGGCAAAGCAAACGCCGCGATTTGCTGGTGCAGCGCCTGGAACATTCGCGGCCACCGCTTGCTTTGAAAGCCGGTTTGGTTCAAGCCTTGCAAAAGCTCTGTGCGCAACGCTGCCAGGGTATTTAACCGATCGTCAGCGCTGGCATGTCCCTCGTCAGCCACATCGTCTGCGGTGCGGGCAAAGTGGTAAATCGCTACGATCGGTGGCCGCAACCGGGGTGGGCACAACCAGGAAGCGACCGGAAAGTTCTCATAGTGGTTGACTGATGACATGGTCTTTCCATTGTCGCTTGACATCTGACGGTTTCGAAATTAGATTACTAACCAGTCAGTCATTAATATTCCTGAGGATTCCCCATGTTTCGTATGATTTCCATCCCCCTGTTGATGGGCTTGGTGGCTTGTTCGCCTGCGCCTGCCCCACAAGAACCGGTTCGCGCGGTCAAAGTGATGCGCTTAGGCCAGTCAGCGCTCAGCTCGCAAGCCAGTTATGCCGGTGAGGTCAAGGCAAGGGTGGAGGCGCGATTGGGTTTCCGGGTGGGCGGCAAATTGGTGGTCCGCCATGTGGAGTTGGGCCAACAAGTGCGTGTCGGCCAGTTGTTGGCCGAGATAGATCCACAGGACTACAGGTTGTCGGTGGATGCAGCACGCGCACAGGTCAGTGCCGCGCAAACCAACCGGGATTTGGCTGCTGCGGACTTCAAACGCTACAAAGAGTTGCGCGACAAAGAATTCATCAGCAGTGCAGAACTCGAACGCCGCGAGACGGGATTGAAAGCAGCACAGGCCCAGCTGGAACAAGCGCAGGCCCAACTCGCGGGACAAGGCAACCAACTTGCCTACAGCAAATTGTTGGCTGACAAGGCCGGTGTGATCACAGGGGTTGACGCCGAAGTGGGGCAGGTGGTGAGCGCTGGCATGCCAGTCTTACGTTTGGCACATCATGGCCAGCGCGATGTCTTGTTTGCCGTGCCCGAGGACACGCTGGCACAAGTCAAAACAGGTCAAACCGTCAGGGTCCAGCCCTGGGGTAACCAAGCCACCTTGGCTGCAACCGTTTATGAAATCGCGGCCAGCGCCGACCCCATGACCCGAACATTCTCTGTGCGTGCGGCTCTGAAAGACGCGACCGCCCCCTTGGGAAGCACCGTGTCCGTGATGCTCAGCCCCCAAGTCGCTGCCGCGCAGGTCATCACCTTGCCCACCACCGCCATTCGCCAAGAGGCGGGCAAAACCTCGGTTTGGGTGCTGGACACCGCCACCATGACGGTCAAGTCCACAGTGATCGAGGTTGCGTCGGTGCAGGGCAATGAGGTGGTGGTCAGCGCTGGTTTGACGGTGGGTCAACAAATTGTTGCGGCCGGCGTGCATGTGCTCTCACCTGGACAAAAAGTCACGGTCTATCAACCCACAGGAGCCAAGCCATGAAGGGGCTTGGCACGTCTTCTGGCGGTTTCAACCTGTCCGCCTGGGCCTTGAACCACCCGGCCTTGACCCGTTACCTGATGCTGGTGATGTTGGTCTTGGGCGTGACGGCTTATTTCCAGCTGGGCCAAGATGAAGACCCACCATTCACCTTCCGTGCCATGGTGGTTCGCACCTACTGGCCGGGGGCAACCGCCCAGCAAGTGGCCGAGCAGGTCACCGACAAGCTCGAGCGCACGCTGCAAGAGGCGCCTTATGCAGACAAGATCCGCAGCTATTCCAAGCCCGGCGAGTCTCAAATCATTTTCCAAATCCAAGACTCTTCGCCTGGCGGTGATGTTGCCGAGGTCTGGTATCAGGTGCGTAAAAAAATAGGCGACATGCGCTACACCTTGCCCCAAGGTGTGCAGGGCCCGTTTTTCAATGACGAGTTTGGTGACGTCTATGGCGTGATTTACGGCTTGTCCTACGAGGGGTACAGCCCAGCTGAAATGAAGGACTTGGGCGAAAAAGTTCGACAACAGTTGCTGCGTGTCAAGGACGTGTCCAAGGTTGAACTCTTTGGCGTGCAAGACGAGAAAATATTCATTGAAATCCCGCAAAAACGCTTGGCCCAACTGGGTATCGACATGAGCGCGGTGCTGGCGCAATTGGGACAGCAAAACGCGGTTGAAAGCGCTGGCAGCCTGCAAACCCCGACCGATGTGGTGCAGGTTCGCGTGGCAGGGCAATTCCAAGCCATCGACCAGCTCAAAAGCATGCCGATCCGTGGCGCGTCAGGCCAACAACTGCGCTTGGGCGACATCGCGCAAATTCGGCGCGACCAAGTCGACCCCGCCACGGTGAAAGTGCGTCACCAAGGCAAAGAAGTGATCGCCGTGGGGGTGTCCATGGTCAAGGGCGGAGACATCATTGCCCTGGGTAAAGCCTTGGACACCACCATTGACCAGGTGCAAAACAATTTGCCTGCAGGTGTGCAGCTTAGCCAAATTCAAGATCAGCCCAAGGCGGTCAGCCGTTCGGTGGGCGAATTCATCAACGTCTTGATCGAAGCGGTGGTCATTGTTTTGCTGGTCAGCTTCATTTCCCTGGGCTGGCACAAGGGGGGTCGCTTTGGCTGGTACATCGACATGCGACCCGGCTTGGTGGTGGGTATCACCATTCCCTTGGTCTTGGCGATGACTTTTTTGGTCATGTATTACTGGGGCATTGGACTGCACAAAATTTCCCTGGGTTCGCTCATCATTGCCTTGGGCCTGTTGGTGGACGACGCGATCATTGCTGTTGAGATGATGGTGCGCAAGATGGAGGAGGGCTTTGACAAGGTTCGGGCCGCCACCTATGCCTATGACGTGACCGCCATGCCGATGTTGACCGGCACCTTGATCACTGCGGCTGGTTTTTTGCCGATCGGTTTGGCCAAGTCGGTCACCGGTGAATACACCTTTGCGATCTTTGCGGTCACCGTGATTGCCTTGCTTCTTTCTTGGTGGGTGTCGGTGTTTTTCGTCCCCTACCTCGGCACCTTGCTGCTCAAGGTCAAGCCGCACAAAGCCGGTGACGCGCCCACCGAACTGTTTGACTCGCCTTTTTATATGGCGTTTCGGGCAGCGGTCAATTGGTGCGTGAAACACCGGTGGGTCACGATCGGCGCCACCGTGCTGATCTTTGCGTTGGGCATCTTTGGCATGGGCAAGGTGCAGCAACAGTTCTTTCCCGACTCGAGCCGGCCGGAAATCATGATGGACATTTGGACGCCAGAGGGCACCTCGTTCCAAGCCAATGAAGCCATCAGCCAGCAGGTAGAAAAAGCCTTGTTGGCGATGGAGGGTGTGGCATCGGTGAGTGTCTGGGTGGGCTCGGGTGTGCCACGCTTTTACCTGCCGCTAGACCAAATTTTCCCCCAGACCAATGTCTCGCAATTCATGGTCATCCCACGCGACCTCAAGCAACGAGAACTGATCCGCACCCGCTTGCCCGCTTTCATGGCGGCCGAGTTTCCCGAAGTGCGCGCCCGGGTGAAGCTGCTGCCCAATGGTCCTCCGGTGCCGTTCCCGGTGCAATTCCGTGTGTCGGGCCCCGACCCCCTGGTGCTACGCCAACGGGCGGATGAGGTCAAGGCGGCTATGCGCGCCAACGCCAACACCCGTGGCGTCAACGACAACTGGAATGAATCGGTCAAGGTGTTGCGCCTGGAAGTCGACCAAGACAAGGCCCGGGCCCTGGGCGTGAGCAGCCAGTCGATTGCCCAAACCACCCGCACCTTGCTGTCGGGTTCAACCGTGGGCCAATTCCGCGAAGGTGACCGTTTGATCGACATCGTCTTGCGGCAACCTCCCAGCGAGCGGCAAACCTTGACCGATTTGTCGCAGGCCTATGTGCCCACCGCCAGCGGTCGCGCCATACCCTTGCTGCAAATCGCCAAGCCGCATTTTGATTGGGAGCCTGGGGTGATGTGGCGTGAAAACCGTGACTATGCGATCACGGTGCAGTCTGACATCGTCGAAGGCATGCAAGGCGCCACAGTGACAGCCCAACTGTTGCCTGAACTCAAAGCGCTGGAAGCCCGCTGGGGCCAAGCTGATTACCGCATCAGTGTGGCTGGTGCAGTTGAGGAGAGCGCCAAGGGCTCTGCATCCATTGCCGCTGGCTTGCCGCTGATGTTGTTTGTCACCTTCACCCTGCTGATGATGCAGCTGCAAAGTTTCAGCCGCTCGTTGCTGGTGTTCTTGACAGGTCCATTGGGTATTGCGGGCGTGGCAATGGCTTTGCTGGTCTTGGAGAGACCTTTTGGGTTTGTCGCTTTGCTGGGCGTGATTGCCTTGCTCGGCATGATTCAGCGCAACTCGGTGATCTTGATTGACCAAATCGAGCAAGACCGAGCCCGTGGCTTGCCCGCCTGGGACGCGGTGGTTGAATCGGCGGTCAGGCGCTTGCGCCCGATCGTTTTGACCGCGGCTGCGGCCGTGTTGGCCATGATTCCCTTGTCACGCAGTGCCTTTTGGGGGCCCATGGCGGTGGCGATCATGGGCGGCTTGATAATCGCTACGGCGTTGACATTGCTGGCCTTGCCAGCGATGTACGCGGCCTGGTTCAGGGTCAAGCGCTGAATCGAGACGGGCAAGGCAGGTAGAATTTACAACTGACCGATTTTCGATGGGCGGTCTGTTCACGCAGACTGCCCTTTGCTTTTTTCAATCACGCGCGGGTGGCGAAATTGGTAGACGCACCAGGTTTAGGTCCTGACGCCAGCAATGGTGTGGGGGTTCGAGTCCCCCCCCGCGCACCACTGGCCCACGCAGCCCATGCGCAGAAATATTATTTTGGAGAAGCCTGATGGCCGTGAATGTTGAAACCCTCGAAAAGTTAGAACGCAAAATCACCTTGACTTTGCCCACCTCCGTGATTCAAAAAGAGGTCAATACCCGCTTAAAACGCTTGGCTCGCCAAGTCAAAGTCGATGGCTTTCGGCCAGGCAAAGTGCCGATGAACATCGTGGCGCAACGCTATGGTTACTCGGTCCATTACGAGGTGATGAACGACAAAGTGGGGGAGGCTTTCAGCCAAGCCGCTGCCGAAGCCAAGTTGCGTGTCGCCGGTCAACCCCGTATCAACGAAAAAGACCAGCCCTCTGAAACCGAAATGGCCTTTGATGCCATTTTCGAGGTCTACCCAGAAGTCACCATCAAGGACCTGAGCCAGGTCGAAATTCAGCGCGTCACCACTGATGTGACTGAAGATGCCATCAACAAAACCATCGACATCCTGCGCAAGCAGCGGCGCAGCTTTGCCCAGCGTTCGCTGGAATCGGCTGCTGCCGATGGCGACCGCGTGACGATTGACTTTTTGGGCAAGATCGATGGCGAGCCTTTTGACGGCGGCCGCGCCGATGACTTCCAATTCATCATCGGTGAAGGTCAGATGCTCAAAGCATTCGAAGAGGCCGCCTTGGGCATGAAGTCAGGCGAGAGCAAAACCTTTCCCTTGACCTTCCCTGAAGACTACCAAGGCCGCGAAGTGGCGGGCAAAACCGCCGACTTCATGGTCACCCTGAAAAAGCTCGAATCCGCCCATTTGCCCGAGTTGACCGAGGAGCTCTGCAAGTCTTTGGGTGTGCCTGATGCCACGGTCACTGGCTTGCGCACCGACATCCGCAACAACCTTGAGCGCGAAGTCAAATTCCGCTTGCTGGGCCGCAACAAACAAGCTGCGCTGGAAGCATTGGTGGCCAATGCCGAACTCGACCTGCCCAAGTCCATCGTTCAGTCCGAGCTTGACCGGATGTCCGAGGGTGCGCGTGAAGAGCTCAAGCAGCGCGGCATCAAAGACGCTGACAAAGCGCCCATCCCCGATGATGTGTTCCGCCCACAAGCTGAGCGCCGTGTGCGCATGGGTCTGGTGGTGTCAGAGGTGGTGCGCATGCACAACCTGCAAGCCACCCCTGACCAAATCAAAGCCCATGTGGAGGAGTTGGCTGCCAGCTACGAAAAACCCTCTGAAGTCGTGCGTTGGTACTACAGCGACAACCGCCGCATGGCGGAGGTCGAGGCCATTGTGATTGAAAACAACGTGACCAACCATGTGCTCTCCTTGGTCAAGGTCAAGGACAATCACATCAACTTCGACGAATTGATGGGCCAAGCATGAGCCCAACCCCCACTGGAGAAAACGCATGAGTGCAATGGACATCCAAGGACTGGGCATGGTCCCAGTTGTGATTGAAACAAGCGGTCGCGGCGAGCGCGCCTATGATATTTATTCCCGTCTTCTCAGAGAGCGCGTCATCTTTTTGGTCGGCCCGGTCAACGACCACACCGCCAATTTGGTGGTGGCTCAACTCTTGTTTTTGGAAAGCGAAAACCCCGACAAGGACATCTCGCTCTATATCAACTCACCAGGCGGATCGGTCAGCGCGGGCATGGCGATTTACGACACCATGCATTTCATCAAGCCCCAGGTGTCCACCCTGTGCACCGGTATGGCTGCCAGCATGGGCGCATTCTTGTTGGCTGCAGGTGCCAAGGGCAAGCGGTTTTCCCTGCCCAATTCCAAGGTGATGATTCACCAACCCTTGGGCGGCACCCAGGGCCAGGCCACGGAAATCGAAATCGCGGCGCGTGAAATCTTGAAAACCCGTGAACGTTTGAACCAGATGTTGGCGGAAAACACCGGCCAGCCACTTTCACGCATCGAAGTCGATACCGAACGCGACTATTACCTGACCGCTGAGGAGGCTAAAGCTTACGGACTGGTGGACGATGTAATATCCAAGCGTCCCTGATCCACTTCGAGGTAAACCACGGCATGGCAGAAAAAAAAGGAAATTCCAGCGAAAAAACGCTGTATTGCTCTTTTTGCGGCAAAAGCCAGCACGAGGTCAAAAAACTGATTGCTGGACCCTCTGTCTTTATCTGCGATGAATGCATCGACTTGTGCAATGACATCATTCGCGATGAACTGCCCGCCACCGCCTTGCGCGAAGGCCGTGGCGAGCTGCCCACACCCCTGGAAATCAAAACCAATCTCGACAACTACGTTATCGGTCAAGAGCCTGCCAAACGCTCTTTGTCTGTGGCTGTGTACAACCATTACAAGCGGTTGCAACACAAACTGGACGCCAAAAAAGACGATGTTGAGCTGTCTAAGAGCAATATCCTATTGATCGGCCCGACCGGCTCTGGCAAAACTTTGCTGGCGCAAACCTTGGCGCGCATGCTCGATGTGCCCTTTGTGATGTCTGATGCAACCACCCTGACCGAAGCAGGTTATGTGGGTGAAGATGTGGAAAACATCATTCAAAAATTGCTTCAAAACTGCAATTACGATGTCGAGCGTGCCCAGCGGGGCATTGTTTACATCGATGAGATCGACAAAATTTCCCGCAAATCAGACAACCCATCCATTACCCGAGATGTGTCAGGCGAGGGTGTGCAACAGGCTTTGCTCAAGCTGATTGAAGGCACCATGGCCAGCGTTCCGCCCCAAGGTGGACGCAAGCACCCCAACCAAGATTTTTTGCAGGTCGACACCACCAATATTTTGTTCATTTGCGGCGGCGCGTTTGCTGGCTTGGAAAAAGTCATTGAAAACCGCACTGAACGCTCGGGCATCGGTTTCAGTGCCGTGGTCAAAACCAAACAAGAACGCAGTCTGACTGAAATGTTTGGCCAGGTTGAGCCTGAAGACCTGATCAAGTTTGGCCTGATCCCCGAGTTGGTGGGTCGTTTGCCGGTCGTGGCCACCTTGAATGAACTGACCGAGGAAGCCCTGGTACAAATCCTAACGGAGCCTAAAAACGCCTTGACCAAGCAATACGGCAAGCTGTTTGCCATGGAAGGCGTTGAGCTTGAAATCCGCCCCTCCGCACTCAAAGCGATTGCCAAAAAAGCCTTGGACCGCAAAACAGGGGCCCGCGGTTTGCGCTCCATCCTTGAACAAGCGCTGATTGACACCATGTTCGATTTGCCCAACAGCAGCAATGTGGAAAAAGTGGTGGTGGAAGAGTCCACCGTCGAAGAAAACAAGCCCCCGTTGTTGGTTTACCGTGAGGCTGCTAAAAAAGCCTGATTCCCTCCCTTAGGGTGGCATTGCCGCCCTTTTTTTCAGATTGGATGTTTGACCATGTCAGGACAAACCCCCTTGCCATCAAGCCCGATAGACCTGCCACTGTTGCCACTGCGCGATGTGGTGGTGTTTCCGCACATGGTGATCCCCCTGTTCGTCGGTCGTCCCAAAAGCATCAAAGCGCTGGAGACTGCCATGAGCGCTGACCGCACGATCATGTTGGTGGCGCAAAAAGCCGCAGCCAAAGACGAGCCTGCGGTCACCGACATGTTCGAGGTGGGTTGTGTTTCCACGATTTTGCAAATGCTCAAACTGCCAGATGGCACGGTCAAGGTCTTGGTCGAAGGCCAGCAGCGTGCGGTGGTCAACCACATCGAAGACGGCCCCTTGCACTTCAGCTGCAACCTCACGCCAGTTCAGTTACCAGATGCCAGCGAGCAAGACACCGAGTTGGAAGCGCTGCGCCGCGCGGTCATGCAGCAGTTTGACCAGTATGTGAAGCTGAATAAAAAAATCCCGCCTGAGATCCTCACCTCGATCGCCAGCATTGACGACCCAGGCCGTTTGGCCGACACCATCGCAGCGCACCTGCCGCTCAAGTTGGAAAACAAACAAGCCGTGCTGGATTTGCCGCAGGTCAAGGAGCGGTTGGAAAACCTGTTCACGCAGCTTGAACGCGAAGTCGACATTCTGAATGTGGACAAACGCATCCGTGGCCGTGTCAAGCGCCAGATGGAAAAGAACCAGCGCGACTTCTATTTGAACGAGCAGGTCAAGGCCATCCAAAAAGAATTGGGTGAGGGCGAAGAGGGCGCAGACATTGAGGAGATTGAGAAAAAGATCAAAGCTGCCCGCATGTCTGCCGAGGCCCGCAAGAAAACCGAAGGTGAGCTCAAAAAGCTCAAACTCATGTCGCCGATGTCGGCAGAGGCCACCGTGGTGCGCAATTACATCGACGTCATGGTGAATTTGCCCTGGAGCAAAAAAACCAAGATCAAACATGATTTGGTCAACGCTGAAACTGTTTTGAATGAAGACCATTTCGGCTTGGAAAAGGTCAAGGACCGCATCCTGGAATATTTGGCGGTGCAACAACGCGTAGACAAGGTCAAAGCACCCATCCTGTGTTTGGTGGGCCCACCCGGGGTAGGCAAGACCTCCTTGGGTCAATCCATCGCCAAGGCCACTGGCCGCAAGTACGTGCGCATGGCGCTGGGGGGCATGCGTGACGAAGCCGAAATTCGCGGTCACCGTCGCACCTACATCGGCGCATTACCCGGCAAAGTGTTGCAAAACCTGACCAAGGTCAACACCCGCAATCCCTTGTTCTTGTTGGATGAGATCGACAAGCTCGGAGCTGATTTCCGTGGTGACCCCTCCAGCGCATTGCTTGAGGTGCTTGACCCAGAGCAAAACAACACATTCAACGACCACTATGCCGAGGTGGATTTTGATTTGAGCGACGTCATGTTTGTGGCGACTTCAAACTCCATGAACATCCCGCCGGCCTTGCTTGACCGCATGGAAGTCATTCGTTTGGCGGGCTATACAGAAGACGAAAAAATCAACATCGCGTTGCGCTACTTGATTCCCAAGCAGTTGAAAAACAACGGCATCAAGGAAGAAGAGTTGCTGATCGAAGAGTCAGCGGTGCGTGACATCGTGCGCTACTACACCCGTGAAGCCGGTGTGCGGTCGCTCGAGCGCGAGATCTCCAAGATCTGCCGCAAAGTGGTCAAGGCCTTGTTGTTGAAGTCACTCACGCCTTTGGTGAAAGTCAACGCTGACAACCTCAACGACTACCTCAGTGTGCGCAAGTACACCTATGGCCGCGCAGAACAAGAAAACCAAGTTGGCCAAGTCGTTGGCTTGGCATGGACCGAGGTGGGTGGCGATTTACTCACCATCGAAGCCGCGCTCATGCCTGGCAAAGGCAACATCATCCGTACAGGTTCTTTGGGCGATGTCATGAAGGAATCGGTAGAGGCTGCCCGCACGGTGGTTCGCAGCCGCGCCCATTCACTTGGCATCCGTCCTGAGGCCCTCGAAAAATCGGACATCCATGTTCACGTGCCAGATGGTGCAACCCCAAAAGACGGTCCCAGCGCAGGTGCCGCCATGACCTTAGCGATGGTGTCTGCCCTCACAGGTATTCCTGTGCGCAGCGATGTGGCCATGACCGGTGAAATCACCTTGCGTGGTGAGGTCACGGCCATTGGCGGTTTGAAAGAAAAACTGCTGGCGGCTTTGCGAGGCGGCATCAAAACCGTCTTGATTCCTGAGGAAAACATCAAGGACTTGCAAGAAATCCCTGACAACGTCAAAGCCAACTTGGACATTGTCCCGGTGCGTTGGCTCGACAAGGTCTTGGAAATTTCCTTGGTGCGCATGCCCACACCTTTGGCGGACGAAGAACCGGTGGTGGCAGCGGCCAGTGCACCGACAGTCACAGAGACAGCGCCCGTGAAACATTGAGGCGCCGGGCAAACAAACCGTCAAATTTTTGGGCTATACTTCGGCCCTCATGCGGGAGTAGCTCAGTTGGTAGAGCGCAACCTTGCCAAGGTTGAGGTCGCGAGTTCGAGCCTCGTCTCCCGCTCCAATTTCAAAAGGGAAGCATTGCTTCCCTTTTTTCTCGTTTCAAGGCGCGGTAGCAAAGCGGTTATGCACCGGATTGCAAATCCGTGTAGGTCGGTTCGACTCCGGCCCGCGCCTCCATTCAAAACGCATCATTGTTAATTCAGTGATGCGTTTTTTTTCGTCAGCACATCTTTGCACACTCGCTACACACTTTACACCGCGTAAAACATATGCGGCACGTTGTTTAACTTGCAAACACGTTGTGCACGTTGCACGCAGTTTCCAACACCATGTGCAAATGCTGTGAAACAAACACAATTAACGTATCCATTTGCACGCAGTCTGCACGACACAACTGCAATTGCAAGTGCACAACGCAAAATTGTTGCAATTGCAGACTACTTGCAACAGCCAGCACAAGAAACATTGCATTATTTGCGTGACGGAGAGGTTGTTTTATACAAACGTGCACGCAGTCGCGTGTGGCAATGCAGATACAGACTGTTTAACGGTGCGTGGGTACGTGTAAGCACACGCAAAACAGCATTGGAGTACGCACAACAGATTGCGTGCGACTTGTATGACGAAGCACGCTACAGAGAACGGCTT
Source organism: Bordetella parapertussis (assembly GCA_945873925.1). Classification (GTDB taxonomy): domain Bacteria; phylum Pseudomonadota; class Gammaproteobacteria; order Burkholderiales; family Burkholderiaceae_C; genus Limnohabitans. The sequence goes on along the minus strand of CAMCES010000017.1, from coordinate 314 downwards.
GGACTTGCACCAGTGCAGAAGACATTTGCAGAAATTGCACGCATAACTGTAGAAGAATTGCAACGTGACTTGACTGCAGGCACAGGTAAAAAGATTTATGTTGATTACATCAGCATTATTGAACGCTACTTTGTGCCATTTTTCGGCGAACGTCATCTGCAAAACATAAAACACGACAACATTGCAGAGTTTGAGCGTTGGCGTAACAACAAAATGCAACGCAAACCTAAATCAAGCACGCTAATGAACTTTGCAAGTGCATTTAATCGTGTGTGCACAACTGCAATACAGCGTGGTTGGATTAGTGAACGTGT
>CAMCES010000016.1 GCA_945873925.1 Bordetella parapertussis | reverse complement strand
CGGCTCTGCTTTTCAAACAGCAGGGGAAACAACGCCCAAACAGACGCGCTGCAAAATGGTTTGCAGCACGGATGACGGGCCCAAGACTGATCGAGTTTTGAAGCCCTTTGGGGCTTTTGAAGCGCGGTACAAGTTGGGAAACAGAAATGATCCAGACAGAATCCAGATTAGAGGTCGCCGACAACACCGGTGCGAAGTCCGTTTTGTGCATCAAGGTGCTCGGCGGTTCCAAGCGTCGCTACGCCAGTGTGGGCGACATCATCAAAGTGAGCATCAAAGAAGCTGCGCCCCGTGGTCGCGTCAAAAAAGGCGAGATCTACAGCGCAGTGGTCGTGCGTACCGCCAAGGGCATTCGCCGCGGCGACGGCTCGCTGGTGAAATTCGACAGCAACGCTGCCGTTTTGCTCAACGCCAAATTGGAGCCCATCGGCACCCGCATCTTTGGCCCGGTCACGCGCGAGCTGCGCACCGAGCGCTTCATGAAGATCGTGTCGTTGGCGCCCGAAGTACTCTGAGGACTAGACCATGAACAAAATCCGCAAAGGCGACGAAGTCATCGTCATCGCAGGCCGCGACAAAGGCAAGCGAGGCAAAGTGAGCTTGCGTCAAGACGACTCGCATCTCCTTGTCGACGGCATCAATTTGGTGAAAAAACACACCAAGCCCAACCCCATGGCTGGCACCAATGGTGGCATCGTCGAAAAAACCATGCCGATTCACCAGTCCAATGTGGCTATTTACAACGCCACCACCGGCAAAGCCGATCGCGTGGGCATCAAGATCAATACCGATGGTTCGAAGGTTCGCATCTTCAAATCCAGCGGCGAAGTCATCAAGGCGGCATGAACATGGCACGACTCCAACAACACTACCGTGAAAAAGTGGTCCCTGAGTTGACCACCAAGTTCGGTTACAAATCCCCCATGGAAGTGCCGCGTCTGACCAAGATCACCCTCAACATGGGTGTGAGTGAAGCCGTTGCCGACAAGAAGGTCATGGACCACGCGGTGGGCGACCTGACCAAAATCGCAGGCCAAAAACCTGTCGTGACCAAGGCCCGCAAGGCGATCGCTGGTTTCAAAATCCGCGAACAGCAACCCATCGGTTGCATGGTCACGTTGCGCGGTGTGCGCATGTATGAATTCCTCGACCGTTTCGTCACCGTGGCCCTGCCCCGTGTGCGTGACTTCCGCGGTATCTCTGGTCGCGCTTTTGATGGTCGCGGCAACTACAACATCGGTGTGAAAGAGCAAATCATCTTTCCAGAGATCGAGTACGACAAGGTTGATGCCCTGCGCGGTCTCAACATCAGCATCACCACCACGGCCAAGACCGACGATGAGTGCAAAGCACTGCTCGCCGCCTTCCGTTTCCCGTTCAAGAACTGAGGTGCCCTGTGGCTAAAGTAGCTTTGATCGAGCGCGAGCTCAAGCGAGACAAACTGGTCGCCAAGTACGCGAAAAAACACGCGGAACTCAAGGCGATTGCCAACGATTTCAAGCGCAGCGATGAAGACCGCGCTGCCGCCCGTTTGGGTTTGCAAAAGTTGCCCCGCAACGCCAACCCCACACGTCAACGCAATCGTTGCGAAATCACCGGTCGCCCCCGTGGCACCTTCCGTCAATTTGGTTTGGGTCGCGCCAAGATCCGTGAATTGGCCTTTGCAGGCAATATTCCCGGCATCACCAAGGCCAGCTGGTAAACAGGCAGGAGAAATTCAATATGAGCATGAGTGATCCCATTGCCGACCTGCTGACGCGTATTCGCAATGCGCAGATGGTGGCCAAGCCGACCGTGTCGGTCCCCGCATCCAAGGTCAAGACAGCCATTGTTCAGGTGTTGAAGGACGAAGGCTATATCGATGGCTTTCGCGTCAAAACCGAAGATGGCAAATCCGAATTGGAAATCGCCTTGAAATACTACGCAGGCCGCCCTGTGATTGAGCGCATCGAGCGCGTCTCTCGTCCTGGCTTGCGTGTCTACAAAGGCCACGACACCATTCCCCAGGTCATGAACGGCTTGGGTGTCGCCATCGTCACCACCCCCAAGGGTGTAATGACCGACCGCAAAGCACGCGCCACCGGCGTGGGCGGCGAAGTTCTTTGCTACGTGGCTTGAGGGAGAAACGAACATGTCCCGAGTTGCCAAAATGCCCGTCACCGTCCCCGCAGGTGTGGACCTGACCATGAACGAACAACACATCAGCGTCAAAGGCGCTGGCGGTCAGTTGTCGATTGCCAACAATGCCTTGGTCAAAGTGGTGCGCCAAGGTGATGCACTGACTTTCGAAGCGGCCAACGAATCCCGTGAAGCCAATGCCATGAGTGGCACGCTGCGCCAGTTGGTCAACAACATGGTGGTCGGTGTGACCAAAGGCTTTGAGAAAAAGCTCAGCCTGGTTGGCGTGGGCTACAAAGCCGCCGCCCAGGGTGCCAAGCTCAACCTGGCTGTGGGCTACTCACACCCGGTCAACTTTGACATGCCCGCTGGCATCAAGGTTGAAACACCAGCACCCACCGAGATCATCATCAAAGGTGCTGACCGCCAACGTGTGGGTCAAATCGCTGCTGAAATTCGCGCTGTTCGTCCACCCGAGCCCTACAAAGGCAAGGGCATCCGTTATGCGGACGAAAAGATCACGATCAAAGAGACCAAGAAGAAATAAGGAGCTGCAACATGCTAAGCAAAAAACAGCAGCGTCTGCGCCGTTCGCGTCAAACCCGTATCCGCATTGCCACCCAAGGCGTTGCGCGTTTGATGGTCAACCGCACCAATTTGCACATCTACGCCAGCGTCATTTCTGGCGACGGCACCAAAGTGATCGCCTCGGCCTCTACCGCTGAAGCCGATATTCGCAAGAGCTTGGGCGCCATTGGCAAAGGTGGCAACCAGCACGCCGCCGAAATGATCGGCAAGCGCATCGCTGAAAAAGCCAAAGCCGCTGGCGTGGAAAAAGTCGCTTTCGACCGCTCAGGCTTTGCCTACCACGGTCGCGTCAAATCATTGGCCGAAGCCGCGCGTGCTGCCGGCTTGCAGTTCTAACAGACACGGATACACACCATGGCAAAAGTTCAAGCTAAAGTGCAAGACGACAGTCGTGACGACGGTCTGAAGGAAAAAATGATCGCGGTCAACCGCGTGACCAAAGTGGTCAAGGGTGGCCGCATCCTTGGCTTCGCAGCGCTCACCGTGGTCGGTGATGGCGATGGTCGCGTCGGCATGGGCAAAGGCAAATCCAAAGAGGTGCCTGCGGCTGTGCAAAAAGCCATGGAAGAAGCCCGTCGCAACATGCACAAAGTGTCATTGAAAAACGGCACCATCCACCACAACGTCACTGGCCACCACGGTGCTGCCAGCGTTCAAATGGCACCCGCCCCCAAAGGTACCGGCATCATCGCTGGCGGCCCCATGCGCGCAGTGTTCGAAGTCATGGGCATCACCGACATCGTGGCTAAAAGCCATGGTTCGAGTAACCCTTACAACATGGTTCGCGCCACATTTGATGCATTGATCAAATCCACCACCGCCTCTGAAGTCGCGGCCAAGCGTGGCAAGACCGTCGAAGAACTCTTCGTCTAATCCGGGAGCAACGACATGTCCACATCTACCTCTACCGTCAAAGTGCAGTTGGTGCGCAGCCCGATCGGCACCAAAGAGTCACACCGCGCCACCGTGCGAGGTTTGGGCTTGCGCAAAATCGGCAGCACCAGCGAACTGCAAGACACACCTGCAGTGCGCGGAATGATCAACAAGATCAGCTACCTGGTCAAAGTTCTCTAAGGGTCAGCCATGCAACTCAATGAAATCAAGCCAGCAGATGGCTCCCGCAAAGACCGCCGCCGTGTTGGCCGTGGTATCGGTTCGGGTCTGGGTAAAACCGCAGGCCGTGGCCACAAAGGTCAAAAATCACGCTCAGGCGGCTACCACAAAGTGGGCTTTGAGGGCGGTCAAATGCCTTTGCAACGTCGCTTGCCCAAGCGCGGTTTCAAATCGCAAAGCCTCAAATACAACGAAGAAGTCACACTGACTTCATTGCAAGCCTTGGACATCACTGACATCGACATCTTGGCGCTCAAGACCGCAGGTCTGGTCAGCCAAATGGCCAAAGTGGTCAAGGTCATCAAGACCGGTGAGCTCACACGCGCTGTCAAATTGAACGGCGTGGGCGCCACCGCTGGTGCCAAAGCAGCCATTGAAGCCGCTGGCGGCTCGGTCGCTTAAGGCGCAGGAGAAAAGACTTGGCAAGCAACGCGTCCATGGCCAACAAAGACAAGTACGGAGACTTGCGTCGCCGTCTCGTCTTTTTGCTGCTCGCCTTGGTGGTTTATCGCTTGGGTACACACATCCCTGTGCCTGGCATCGACCCCAGCCAGCTGGCACAGTTGTTCAAGGGCGAGCAAAACGGCATCCTGAACCTGTTCAACATGTTCTCGGGCGGCGCGTTGTCGCGTTTCAGTATTTTGGCGCTTGGCATCATGCCTTACATCTCTGCATCGATCATCATGCAGCTGATGTCGTACGTGGTGCCCAGCATGGAAGCCTTGAAAAAAGAAGGCGAAGCCGGCCGTCGCAAGATCACCCAATACACCCGTTACGGCACATTGGGCTTGGCCATTTTCCAGTCCTTGGGCATTGCCGTGGCGCTCGAGTCTTCAGCTGGTTTGGTGATCTCCCCTGGCATCGGCTTTCGCGTGACTTCCGTGGTTTCATTGACCGCAGGCACCATGTTCTTGATGTGGTTGGGTGAGCAAATCACCGAGCGCGGTTTGGGCAACGGCATCTCGATCATCATCTTTGCGGGCATCGCTGCTGGCTTGCCCAGCTCGATTGGCGGCTTGCTGGAGTTGGTTCGCACCGGTTCCATGAGCATCATTGTGGCTTTGCTGATTGTGCTGCTGGTTGCCTTGATCACTTACTTCGTGGTGTTTGTGGAGCGTGGCCAGCGCAAGATCTTGGTCAACTACGCGCGCCGTCAAGTGGGCAACAAGGTCTATGGTGGACAGTCTTCTCACCTGCCACTCAAGCTCAACATGGCCGGTGTCATTCCACCTATTTTTGCTTCTTCCATCATTTTGCTGCCCTCGACCATCGTCAGTTGGTTCAGTGCTGGCGACAGCATGATTTGGTTGAAGGACATTTCTGCGGCATTGGCCCCTGGCCAGCCTGTTTATGTGATGTTGTACGCGGTCGCCATTGTGTTTTTCTGCTTTTTCTACACCGCTTTGGTGTTCAACAGCCGCGAGACCGCAGACAACCTGAAGAAAAGCGGCGGTTTCATCCCTGGCATTCGCCCTGGTGACCAGACCGCCCGTTTCATCGACAAGATTTTGTTGCGTTTGACTTTCGCTGGTGCCATCTACATCACCTTTGTCTGTCTGGTGCCCGAATTTCTCATCCTCAAGTACAACGTGCCTTTCTACTTTGGCGGCACTTCGTTGCTGATCATTGTGGTCGTCACCATGGACTTCATGGCCCAAGTGCAAAACTACCTGATGAGCCAGCAGTACGAATCGCTGCTCAAAAAGGCCAACTTCAAGATGGCACCAGGTGGTTAATTGGGCGCATGGCAAAGGACGATGTCATCCAGATGCAAGGAGAGGTTGTTGAAAACCTCCCCAATGCCACCTTCCGGGTCAAACTGGAAAACGGCCATGTGGTGCTCGGACACATCTCCGGCAAGATGCGGATGCATTACATCCGAATCCTGCCTGGGGACAAAGTGACGGTTGAGTTAACGCCCTACGATTTGAGCAGGGCAAGGATTGTGTTTCGCGCCAAGTAAGGCGCAAAACATGCAGAGTTTGTTGGGATGCGCAAAGGTGTGCATCCTGGGTTTTTAGGAGAATGAAATGAAAGTTTCGGCTTCGGTCAAAACAATTTGCCGCAACTGCAAGATCATCCGCCGCAAGGGCGTGGTGCGTGTCATCTGCACGGACCCACGTCACAAACAGCGGCAAGGCTGATCTATCAACGCATTTAAGAGGTCACAACATGGCACGTATCGCTGGTATCAACATCCCACCGCACAAGCACACTGAAATTGGCTTGACTTCCATTTTCGGCATTGGTCGCACCCGCGCTCGCAAAATCTGCGAAGCCTGCGGCATCGACTACGCCAAAAAAATCAAAAATCTGACCGACTCAGATCTTGAAAAAATCCGCGACCAAATCGCCATGTTCACGATCGAAGGCGATTTGCGCCGTGAAACCACCATGAACATCAAGCGTTTGATGGACATCGGTTGTTACCGTGGTTTCCGCCATCGCCGTGGCTTGCCCATGCGCGGTCAGCGCACACGCACCAATGCACGCACGCGCAAAGGCCCCCGCAAGGCGGCTCAATCGCTGAAGAAATAAAGAGGGAACCCCATGGCAAAAGCACCCGTCAATTCAGCCGCACAACGCGTGCGCAAGAAGGTTCGCAAAAACGTTGCAGATGGCATCGCCCATGTTCACGCGTCTTTCAACAACACCATCATCACCATCACCGATCGTCAAGGCAACGCTTTGTCTTGGGCTTCGTCGGGTGGTCAAGGTTTCAAGGGCTCACGCAAGTCCACACCGTTTGCCGCTCAGGTGGCTTCCGAAGTGGCTGGCCGTGCTGCCATTGATCAGGGCATCAAGAACCTCGATGTCGAAATCAAAGGTCCCGGCCCCGGCCGTGAATCTTCGGTTCGCGCATTGGCAGCCCTGGGCATTCGCATCAACTCCATCTCTGATGTGACGCCGGTTCCTCACAACGGATGCCGTCCGCAAAAGCGCCGTCGCATCTGATTTCAAACCAAGCCCACCGCCGTTGGTGATTTCACCGACGGCTCCCCGTGTTCTGCACGGGCAGTTGACATAAAAGGAAGTTCAAGTGGCACGTTACTTAGGCCCCAAGGCCAAACTCTCACGCCGTGAAGGCACCGACCTGTTCCTAAAGAGCGCACGTCGCTCGATCGCGGACAAAGCCAAATTCGACAGCAAACCAGGCCAGCATGGCCGCACCTCTGGTCAGCGCATGTCTGACTTTGGTTTGCAGTTGCGTGAAAAACAAAAAGTCAAGCGCATGTACGGCGTCTTGGAGCGTCAGTTCCGCCGCTATTTCGCCATGGCTGACCAGCAAAAAGGCAACACCGGCTCCAACCTGCTGTCTTTGCTCGAGTCACGTTTGGACAACGTGGTTTACCGCATGGGTTTTGGCTCCACACGCGCTGAAGCACGTCAACTCGTGTCGCACAAAGCCATCACGGTCAATGGCCACCAAGTCAACATCCCTTCTTACTTGGTCAAAGCCGGCGACCTGGTCAGCGTGCGTGAAAAATCCAAAAAACAAGGCCGTGTGCTTGAGGCCCTCCAATTGGCCGCCCAAGTCGGTATGCCCGCCTGGGTCGAGGTCAATGTGGACAAAGCAGAGGGTGTATTCAAGAAAACCCCTGACCGGGACGAATTTGCGGCTGACATCAACGAATCCCTGATCGTTGAGTTGTATTCGCGTTAACCGGGGCCATCAGGCTCTATGAATCCGCCGCCCTGGGCACGGTTGCTCAGGGGTCATCATCCGCCTTACCGGTGTAACGAGCCGGGGGTATTGAGAGGAAAAACGAATGCAAACAAATCTCCTGAAGCCCAAAGCCATTCAAGTCGAACAACTTGGTCACAACAAATCCAAGGTGACCTTGGAACCCTTCGAGCGTGGCTATGGCCATACCTTGGGCAATGCTTTGCGCCGCGTGTTGTTGTCTTCCATGGTTGGCTATGCAGTCACCGATGTCACCATCGCTGGCGTTTTGCATGAATATTCATCGATCGACGGCGTGCAAGAAGACGTGGTGAATATTTTGTTGAACTTGAAAGGCGTGGTCTTCAAGTTGCACAACCGCGACGAAGTCACACTGAGCTTGCGCAAAGACGGCGAAGGCCAAGTCACTGCGGCAGATATTCAAACACCGCACGACGTTGAAATCATCAACCCCGAGCATGTGATTGCCAACTTGTCGCACGGCGGCAAGATCGACATCCAACTCAAGGTTGAAAAAGGCCGTGGCTATGTGCCTGGCAGCATGCGTCGCCATGCTGACGAAGTGAACAAATCGATTGGCCGCATTGTCTTGGACGCCTCTTTTTCACCGGTCAAGCGCGTGAGCTACAGCGTTGAGAACGCCCGCGTTGAACAGCGCACCGACCTCGACCGTTTGGTGATGGAAATCGAAACCAATGGCGCCATCACTGCAGAAGACGCCGTGCGATCGTCAGCCAAAATTTTGGTGGAACAACTTGCTGTGTTCGCCCAGTTGGAAGGTGGCGAATTGGCTGCTTTCGATGCGCCCGCGCCACGCAGCACACAGCAAGTCGATCCAATCTTGTTGCGCCCCGTGGACGAGCTCGAGCTCACCGTGCGTTCAGCCAACTGCTTGAAAGCAGAAAACATTTTCTACATCGGCGACCTGATCCAACGTACCGAAAACGAATTGTTGAAAACACCCAACCTGGGTCGCAAGTCTTTGAATGAAATCAAAGAAGTGCTGGCCTCGCGTGGATTGACTTTGGGTATGAAGCTCGAGGGCTGGCCACCTGCCGGTTTGGAAGTCAAGCGAATTTAAACAAGCAACAAGCAAGTTGCATAACCCCTGGTCGTACCTGATACGGCGGCCGGCAAAACAAGCGTCAGTCAAGAAAGGACATCACCATGCGTCACGGACACGGACTCAGAAAACTCAATCGCACCAGCTCACACCGTTTGGCCATGTTGCAAAACATGATGAACTCGTTGATCGAGCACGAAGCCATCAAAACCACTTTGCCCAAGGCCAAAGAACTGCGCCGCGTGATCGAGCCCATGCTCACACTCGCCAAAGAACCCACTTTGTCCAACAAGCGCTTGGCCTTCAACCGCCTACGCAACCGCGACAACGTGGTGAAGTTGTTTGCCGAACTCGGCCCCCGTTACCAAACACGTCCCGGTGGCTACACACGCATTTTGAAAATGGGTTACCGGGTTGGTGACAATGCGCCCATGGCTTTGGTTGAACTGGTGGACCGTCCCGAAATCACCGAAACACCTGCTGCTGCAGCTGAATAACAGCTACAATCACTGTATACGACGCGCGATGGAGCAGCCTGGTAGCTCGTTGGGCTCATAACCCAAAGGTCGCAAGTTCAAATCTTGCTCGCGCAACCAAACCCACAACGCCCACCTCTCAGTGGGCGTTGTGCATTGTTCAACCCATGATGCTGAGTTTGAAACAAGAACTAGACGCGGCGCAATCTCTCGCCAAGCGCATCGAAATCCCCACCCCATCTGGTGTACAGGTTTGGCATGTGTGGAACCAAGCAGCAGGCAAGCCCTTGGTGCTGTTGCACGGCGGCAGTGGCAGTTGGAACCATTGGGTGCGCAACGTTGTTCCGCTGAGTCAACAACGTGCGGTCTGGGCCTTGGACACGCCCGGCTTGGGCGACTCTGAACTCCCTTTGAGGGCACTGGACGCAGATGACCTTGCCCAGCCCCTTGAAGAAGGCTTGCAGCACTTGTTTGGCAGTGAAGCACTGGACGTGGTGGGCTTTTCGTTTGGTGGATTGGTGGCAGGTTTTGCAGCTGCTCACTGGCCGACACGTTTCAAACGCTTGGTGTTGGTGGGTGTCCCTGGCTTGGGACTGTCCAACAACATTCTGAGCATGCGCGGTTTTCGAGACAACATGACGGACGACGAACGCATGGCGGTTCACAAAAACAATTTACTGGCCATCATGTTGCACAACGAAGCGCTGGTGACGCCCGACTTGCTGGAGATGCAAGCCAAGAATGTGTCACGCGACCGTTTGCGACGCAGACGCATTGCAAGAAGTGATGCGCTGTTGCATCAACAGACTCGCTGGACTTGCGAGGTACACGGCATATGGGGTGAATTGGATGCACTCTACAAAGGCAAGATGCACTTGTTGCCAGAGCGCTTATCAGCTTGCAACTTGCAAAGTTTTCAAATGATTGATGACGCAGGTCATTGGGTGCAGTACGAGCAAGCTCAAGCCTTTAATGAAGCTTTGCAAACTTGCTTGCCCTTGTCATTGTGAAAAAAAGTTTTGTCATGGCCGAAAAGTGCTTGCCGATCACATCGCGATAGACCGCGCCAATGTCGGGCAATCGTGATGCGTAGGTATCACGGTCGGTGATGTACCAGGTCATGCGCACCATGTGTTCAGGACCCGCGTGGGCGCCTGTAACAGCGTGGGTGATGGCCAAGCGCACAATAGCGCCATGATTTACAAATTCAAATCCAAGGCCGCTGGCGACCTGATTCTGTTGGAGCCGCAAGGCGTCCAGTTCCTGCAGATCATTGGCAAAACACCCGGGCCCCAAGGCATCATCGACGCCCCGGAGATGCCCGCCGCCATTGCAGCGCTGCAACAAGCCGTTCAGCAACAAGAAGCAGCGCAAGCCCAGGCCGCTGCCGATGCCGCTGCCCAAGGCCAGCCCGCGCCGCGTCTAGAGGGCATCAGCCTGCGCCAGCGCAGCAAACCCATCATCGACATGCTGCAACGTTGTCACCAAGCCGGACAGCCCATCGTCTGGGGTGTGTAGGTGACGCACCCCTATCAAGCCTTGACACCCTCGGTGGTGTTGGACGCCTTGAGCGCGTTGGGCTTGCCGGTGGACGGTCGCTTGAGTGCGCTCAGCTCGTATGAAAACCGCGTGTACCAAGTGCATTTGGACGACGACAGCACGGTGGTGGCCAAGTTCTACCGACCCGGGCGCTGGAGCGAAGCGCAAATTCGCGAAGAACACGCCTTCACCGATGAGCTGATGGCCGAAGACATTCCGGTGGTGGGGCCGCTCACCTTGAACGGTCTGCGCTTGCACGAAGCCCGCATCGTGCATGAGGGCTGGGATGGGCATTTCTGGTTCAGCGTCAGCCCCTGCCGTGGTGGCCGCGCCCCCGAACTGGACGACCCCGAGGTGCTGATGTGGATTGGCCGTTTGATGGCCCGCATGCACTTGGTGGGCGAACGCCAGGCCTTTGTGCACCGCCCCGCGCTGAACCTGCACACTTTTGGCGAAGCCTCACGCGACTTGCTGATGCGCGAAAACTGGGTGCCGCCTGAAGTGGCGCAACAGTGGCTGAGCTTGTGCAACCAAGCGTTGGAATTGGTGCGCCAAAAAATGCCCGCGCAAATGCAGCAGTTGCGGCTGCATGGCGACTGCCACCCCGGCAATATCTTGTGGACGCCGCAAGGCATGCCCGAAGCCGGGCCGCATTTTGTGGACTTGGACGACGCGCGCATGGGCCCTGCTGTGCAAGACCTGTGGATGCTGTTGCACGGCGAAGAACAAGAACGCCGTCAAAAACTGTTCACCGTGCTCGAAGGCTACGAAAGCATGCGGCCCTTTGACATGCAAGAGGTGCAGTGGATCGAGCCGCTGCGCACCCTGCGCATCATTCACTACAGCGCCTGGCTGGCCAGCCGCCAAGATGACCCGGCTTTTCCGATGCACTTTCCTTGGTTTGGCTCTGCCGACTATTGGCGCGGGCAGTGCGACACCCTGCGGGAACAGATCGAGTTGATGGCTTAGTGCTTTATCCAAGCTGTTGGTTCAAGGGGTCACCACATTCAGCTTTTGAAAATATTGGCGAAAAAAACCGGCATCTGTGGTTAGCAAGGCATCCGCTTGTTGAGATGCATGGGCACCAATTAAAAAATCAGGGGCGACCCGCTCGCGCGACCCTTTGTTGCGAGCATATTCCCGCATGATCCGCGCAGCTTCGACGGCAGAAGGCAAGTCGATGGGATCGTGGTCAATTTGGCAGTCTGCTAAAAAGTCCAGCAGATCTTGTGCACTTGTGAAGTAACGGCCCAATTCAGCCACCACCACCGCACAAACGCATGCGCCGCCTTGAGACAGCGCTGACTCCAAGGCCGCCTGAGCTGCGGCTGCCCCTGGTGCTCCCTTGACGATGTCAAAAAGTACGCTTGAATCAACTGCCGTTTTCATGGTTCTGAGGCATCCGATACCCAAGGCACTGGACGACCGCGCAGTTCGCTCAAGGCTTGGTCACGACTCAAGCCGTCATCCACTGCCTTTCCTACCCAACGGCTCAGGTCCAAAGACACTTTTTTTTCAACCACCAGCTTGTTGCCGTCCAAGCTGATTTGCAGTTTGGCACCTGGTTTGAGCCCCAAGGCGTCGCGGGCCTCCTTGGGGATCACAATTTGCCCACGCTCGGCAAGGGTGATGTCTTGGGTTTCCATTTCAAACCTTATTCGTTGAAAGCATCAGTATGCTTAAGTTGGTATGAAAAAGCAAGTATGAAAATAGAGGGGCTGGAGGGTAGGCCTTACCGCAGGAAGCCCAGGCTGAAGACTTGGGGCCGCAGTTTGTCGGTCAGGGCCGCAAGGCATAAACCCGTTCATCCCGCAGACCTTGGACACCCTCTGTCCAACATTGCAGCATGCGATGTCCGATGTCTTGGAAGCCTGGATGTTCGCTCATGGCTTGGTGGACTTCATGGCTCACATCCGCCACGGTGTCGCTGATGGCTTGCACCATCAACAGTTGTTCTTTGAGTGGGATGCCGAAACAGTTGACGATGAACTTTTGCAAATGCTTGCCAGGCAGCCAGGTTTTTTTGCCCATGAATTCAATGGCGGGCGGATTGTTGGCAAAGCCTGCATAAACATGGGTTGTGAGCATGTCGTAGGCGGGGGACAAATGCACATTGCCTCGGTTGGTATAGAGAAGGGCCATGTTTTTCGCATGGCAATCCGCATTGCGCAAGGCGTAGGTCAGCAGCAGGGTCGAGGCCAACTGGCGGAAGGTTTCCATTCTTTGAGGACCAGGCACATGGATGCGAATGGCTTTGGCGATGCGCTCCCAAGTGGTGTTGTACTTGGCTGACGAGCGCAATCCCAGCAAGCTGCAGAAATCTTCCATGCCCCAATGCGCTTGGCCTTGCTCATCGACGTCAAAGCGATGGACGACCAGGGCTTGACCATCGTCAGAGACCTCGGTTTTCGCAGTCGGCATGACACGCCGAACCACTTGCATGCACAGATGTTCGTTCAAGGCCACAAAAGGCAGCTTGGCGCTAGAGCCCTTGATGATGTGGCGTTGGGTGATCAGGCTGGCTTTGGGATGCGGTGACAACAGATCAGCGGCGGGCGACACGGCATCTAAAAATTTAGGCACCATCCCTGAAACGCCACTGCTGGCATGGGCGCGAACCAGTTCTGCAAAGGCCGCTTCAGAGTTGTCACCCTTGAGCAAGGCAGCCACTTCAAAGGCTTGCGCGGGCATCCGAAGTTCGGCCCCTGAAGTTGCCACTTGAAGTCGTCCCACCATGTTGCGCCCGATGACTGACAGCAAGGCGATGGGATGGGCACCAATGTGCGGGCCGAACTGTTCTTGCAAGACTTGCAGCAAGTAACCTTCAGGCAAATTCATTTGCAGCACCGGCGGCAACTGGTCGTCCCACACATAACTTTCGGTGCGAACAGGCATGGTGAGCGAGACGAAGTCGTCCTGTGGTGTCCCTTGGTGGTAAGACAACACGCTCTTGAAGTCGCCCGATTGCGCCAGCGTGGCCACTTCTCGTCCAAGCACGTAGACCGAGAGTTGCATCAAAAGGGTCCTGGGGTGGATGTGTATTGAGCCCGTTCTAGGCGCAGTTCATCCAAGTTGCCAGCTTGGCCCTCATTGACGACATCCAGTTCTGCACCGAGTACGGCCAGGATGGCCAATAATTTGCGAGCCCCAAATTCAGCGCTGCGGCCGCGTTCAAACCGTGACAAAGATTCGGCGGTGATGCCCGCCAATGCCGCTACCTCACGCTGCTGCAGACCAAGTTGCTTGCGCCGCGCTGCGATGGATTCGCCAAGATCTTGAAGGGTTTTCATTTGATATATACGTCAATTAACGTCCAATATTATAAATTATTGACGTATATATCAATAAATGCAAGCGATTGATGGCTTAAACCAACAAAGCATTCACCCTTTTCACATACGCCGCCGGATCCTCGGGCAGGCCGCCTTCGGCCAGCAAGGCTTGGTCAAACACGATGTGCGCCAGGTCGTGGAAATGGATTTGACCGTCGGGCGTGTCGAGCTTTTTCACCAGCGGGTGCTCGGGGTTGATTTCCAAAATCGGTTTGCTTTCGGGCGCGGTTTGACCGGCTTGCTTGAGCATGCGGGCCAGTTGCAAAGACATGGCGTCGTCTTTCACCACCAAGCAGGCGGGCGAGTCCACCAAGCGGCTGGTGATGCGCACATCGTCGGCCTTGTCTTTCAGGGCATCTTTCAGCTTGGCCAGCAGCGGCTTGAAAGTTTCAGCGGCTTCTTCGGCGGCTTTTTTCTCGGCCTCGTCTTGCAGCTTGCCCAAGTCAAACGCGCCCTTGGCCACGCTTTGCAGCGGGGTGCCGTCAAACTCGTTGAGGAATCCCAGCGCCCACTCGTCCACGCGGTCGGACATCAGCAGCACCTCGATGCCTTTTTTGCGGAACACCTCGAGTTGCGGGCTGTTTTTGGCTGCGGCCAAGCTGTCGGCGGTGATGTAGAAGATGGCGTCTTGGCCTTCTTTCATGCGTGCCTTGTAGTCGGCAAAGCCCACGCTCACGGTGTCGGTGGTCGAGCTGGCAAAGCGCAGCAGCTTGGCGATCTTGTCCTTGTTGGCAAAGTCTTCGCCCAAGCCTTCTTTCAACACCGCGCCAAAGTCGGCGTAGAACTTCGAGAACTTGCCAGCGTTTTGTTTGTCTTCGTCGCTCGCGTCCGCTGCAGGCGCATCGTGCTTGGCCAGGTCGTCCAACATGGACAGCACACGGCGGGTGTTGCCCTCGCGAATAGCTTTCACATCGCGGCTTTCTTGCAGTAGCTCGCGGCTCACGTTCAAGGGCAAATCGGCCGAGTCCACCACGCCTTTGACAAAGCGCAAATAGGTCGGCAACAGCGCCTCGGCCTCGTCCATGATGAACACGCGTTTCACATACAGCTTGATGCCGCCTTTTTTGTCGCGGTTCCACAAATCAAACGGCGCTTTGCCGGGCAAGTACAGCAGTTGCGTGTATTCGGTGCTGCCTTCCACCTTGTTGTGGCTCCAAGCCAGTGGCGGCTCGAACTCGTGGCTGATGGCTTTGTAAAACTCGGCGTGCTGCTCGGCGCTGATGTCTTTTTTCGGGCGGGTCCATAAGGCGGAGGCTTTGTTGACGGTTTCCCATTCGTCGGTCACCACCATCTCACCGGGCTGGTCGTTCTCGCCTTCTTTCCATTCTTCCTTGCGCATCAGGATCGGCAGGGCGATATGGTCGGCGTACTTGCCGATGATGCTTTTGATTTTCCAGTTGCTCAAAAACTCTTCTGCGTCATCACGCAAATGCAAAATGATGTGGCTGCCGCGCTTGTCTTGGGTGATGGTTTCCACCTCGAAATCGCCGCTGCCGCCGCTGGACCAGCGCACGCCCTCGGACGCGGCCATGCCCGCCCGGCGGGTTTCCACTACGATTTTGTCGGCCACGATGAAGCCCGAGTAAAAGCCCACACCGAATTGGCCAATCAGCGAGCCTTGGTCTTTGGCATCGGTTTGTTGGTCGCCGCTCAACTTGCTCATGAAGTCACGCGTGCCACTCTTGGCGATCGTGCCCAGGTGGTCGATGGCCTCTTGCTCGCTCATGCCGATGCCGTTGTCGCTGATGGTGAGTGTCTTGGCGGCTTTGTCAAAAGCCACGCGTATGTCCAGCGTGGGCGTGTCTTCCAGTAAGGCGGCGTTGTTCAAGGACTCGTAGCGCAGCTTGTCGCAAGCGTCTGAGGCATTGGAGATCAGCTCGCGCAAAAAGATTTCTTTGTTGGAATACAGGGAGTGGGTGACCAGGTGCAGCAGCTGGGCCACTTCGGCTTGGAAGGCGTGGGTGTGTTTTGTCATGGTGTCAAAGAGAAAAGAACAAAAAAGAATGGGCTTCAAGTGGGGCGCGTAGCCCGTATTTCAAGAAGCAGGTTGTCCGAAGTGGGCGTGCGCTCTTCAACGCAGCCTTAAAACATCTCACCCGGGGCCAAATACCGCCACTGCCCCACAGGCAGCTGACCGAGCTTGATCTGGCCAATGCGCACCCGCTTCAAGCCCACCACGGTCAGGCCGACCTGCTCGCACATGCGCCGGATTTGCCGCTTGCGGCCCTCTTTCAACACAAAGCGCAGTTGCTCAGGGTTTTGCCAGTCCACCTTGGCGGGTTTCAAGGCTTGGCCGTCCAAGTGCAGGCCATGGCAGAGCCGGGCCAGTTGGTCGGCAGGGAAGAGGGACTGCACATCGGTTTGCTGCTCGCCGGCTGCGAGCCGGCCGTATTGCACCCGCACCAAATATTCTTTTTCTACCTGCGAGTCTTCGCCAATCAGTTGACGCGCCACCCTGCCGTCTTGGGTCAACACCAGCAAGCCCACCGAGTCAATATCCAAACGCCCGGCCGGGGCCAAGCCCATGCGTTGACGGGGCACAAAGCGCACGGTGGAGCGGTCATCTCGCCAGTGGTTGCGCGCCTCGATCAGGTTGATCGCCGGCGTGTGGCCGTCTTCGGCTTGGCCGCTTACATAACCCATGGGTTTGTGCAAGATGATGGTGACTAGTTTGTCTTGTTGGCCGCGGGCGAGCTTGTCGACCTCGATCAGGTCCATGGGGCTGACCGGTTTGCCAAGCACCGCGACCTCGCCATTGACCTGGACCCAGCCTTTGGCGATCCAGTCGTCGGCCTCGCGTCGCGAGCACAGGCCGAGTTCGGCCATGCGTTTGTTGAGTCGGATGCTTTCGGTCATGGGGCGCCCAGTGTATGGCTGCGCAAGGCCGGCAGGTTGAGCACCTGCACGCCGCCATAAACCACCTTGATCCAGCCCTCATTGACCAAGCGCTGCAGCGCCATGTTGACCCGTTGGCGCGACAGGCCCACCAGGTAAGCCAGTTCTTGTTGGGTGATTTGCAGCATCTGCCCGACGCCCGGAAACAACACCGGGTTGAACAAAGCGGCCAAGCTGCGTGCCACCCGCACATCCGGGTTGTTGAGCCGGTCAATTTCACGCGCCGCGATGAACTGTCCCAGGCGCTCGTTGAGCTGGTTCATGATGAAGCGGTTAAAGCCCAAGGATTGCGCGAGCAAATGGTGGAAATGGTCGATCGGCAAACCGGCCACCACGCTGGACCGCAAGGCTTGTACGTTGTAGCGGTAGGGTTCGCGCTTCAAGGCGGTGCCTTCGCCAAACCAACCGCCGCGTGACACACCCGTGAAGGTCAAGCTGTCGCCCCGGGCATTGTCAATGTTCATCTTGAGCAATCCCTCGACCACGCCAAACCAATAGGTCGGTGCGCGGCCCACCCGACAAACCACATCACCAGGCATGGCATCGCCCACCATGATCTGGGCAGTGGCCGCCGCGAGCTCTTGCGAGTTCAAGGCAGACAGCCACGGGATGCCCGCCAGTTCTTGCGTGCTCGGCGGTCGTCTGCGTTGGTGAAGTGGGCTGTCTTGGGTCATGGTGTACTAGGGGTCTTCCCTGAATTGTCATTGGAAAGACAAAAAAACGTCAAAGTCACGCCTAATATAACCATCCCGATGAACACCACCTTTCCTCATCTGCTGCTTGAGCACGCCCGCCAGCGCCCGGGCGACACCGCCATGCGCGAAAAAGAATACGGTATTTGGCAAAGCACCTCTTGGTCTGCCCTGTGTTTGCTGGTTGAGCACATGGCGCACGGTTTTCACCAAGCGGGGATGCAGCGGGCTGACCATGTGGTGGTGGTTGGTGCCAACCGCCCGCGTTTGTATGCCGCCATGCTGGCGGTACAGTCTTTGGGTGCGATACCGATCCCGCTCTACCAAGACGCGGTGGCCACGGAATACATGTTCCCGATCAACAACGCAGAGGTGCGTTTCGCTGTCGTCGAAAACCAAGAGCAGGTCGACAAGCTGATGGAGATCCAAGCGGATTGCCCCAGCCTGACCCATGTTTACTATGACGACCCTCGCGGCTTGCGCAATTACCAACAGGCCGGCTTGTTCAGCCTCGAATCCTTGCTGAGCCAAGGCGAGCAAATGGCGCGTCTCGCGCCGGGGTTGTTGAAAACCCAGATCGATGCCTGCCAAGCCGATGATGTGGCCGCGATGTTTTTCACCTCAGGCACCACCGGCAAGCCCAAGGGCGTGGTGCATACCCACCGCAGCTTGCTCGACCGTGCCAAGGCCGGCGCCGACTTTGACCACCTGAGCAACCGTGAAGAAGTCATGGCTTACATGCCCTTGGCCTGGATTGGCCAAAACATCTTCAGCTACGCGCAGTGGCTGTGCTGTGGCTATGTGGTCAATTGCCCCGAATCGGCTGAAACCATCACCATCGACCTCAAGGAAATCGGTCCCACTTATTACTTCGCGCCGCCCCGGGTGTTTGAAGGGCTGCTCACCAACGTGATGATCCGCATGGAAGACGCCAGCCCTTTGAAGCGTGCGATGTTCAAGTACTTCATGGGTGTGGCGCAAGCCTTTGGCCCCAAGCGCATGGACGGGCAGTCGATTGGCCTGTGGGCACAACTGCGCTATGCCTTGGGCGATTTGTTGGTCTACGGCCCGTTGCGCAACAACCTGGGTTTTTCTCGGGTACGGGTGGGCTACACCGCTGGCGAAGCGATTGGCCCCGACTTGTTCAGTTTTTACCGCTCGATTGGCATCAACTTGAAGCAGTTGTACGGCTCCACCGAAACCGCGGTGTTCGTCTGTTTGCAGCCAGACAACCAAGCACGTGCCGACACCGTGGGCGTGCCCTGTGCGGGTGTGGAAATCAAGGTGGCTGACAACGGCGAGATCTTGGTCCGTTCCTCGGGCTTGCTCAAGGGCTATTACAAAAACCCCGAAGCCACGGCCGAAGTGCTCACGGCCGACGGTTGGTACCACACCAGCGACGCAGGCTTTTTGGATGCGCATGGGCATTTGAAAATCATCGACCGGGTCAAAGACGTGGGCCGCATCCAGGGCGGTGCCAATGACGGCGCGATGTTCGCGCCCAAGTACGTGGAGAACAAACTCAAGTTCTTCCCCTTCCTCAAAGAGGTGGTGGCCTATGGCGATGGCCGTGACAAGGTCTGCGTGATGGTCAACATTGACTTTGATGCGGTGGGTAACTGGGCCGAGCGGCGCAATCTGCCGTATGCGGGCTACACCGACTTGGCGCAAAAGCCCGAGGTCTACCAGTTGGTGCTCGAGTGTGTGGAAAAGGTCAATGCCGATTTGTCGGCGGACAAGTTGTTGGCTGGCAGCCAGATCAGCCGTTTCTTGGTGCTGCACAAAGAGCTCGACGCGGATGACGGCGAGCTCACCCGCACCAACAAAGTTCGCCGTGGTTTCATCGCCGACAAATACGCCGCCTTGGTCAGTGCCTTGTACGAAGGCAAAACACAGCAATACATTGAAACCGCTGTCAAATTTGAGGACGGCAGGAGTGGCAGCGTGAGCGCGACCTTGACGCTGATGGACGCGAAAACCTTCGCACCCGTGGGGCAAGCCGCATGAGCCGCGAGATTGGCGAGGTGGTTTTGGATGTGAACAACATCTCCTTGAGCTTTGGCGGCGTCAAAGCCCTGTCTGACATCAGCTTCAATGTGCGCGAACATGAAATCCGCGCCATCATCGGCCCCAATGGCGCTGGCAAAAGCTCAATGCTCAACTGCATCAACGGTGTTTACGCCCCGCAGCAAGGCCAGATCACGTTTCGCGGACAGACTTTCAGCCACATGGACAGCCACCAGGTGGCGGTCATGGGCGTGGCGCGTACCTTTCAGAACCTGGCCTTGTTCAAGGGCATGAGCGTGCTCGACAACATCATGACCGGGCGCAACCTGCGCATGAAAAGCAATCTGTTGTTGCAAGCGATTCGCTGGGGGCCTGCTGAGCGTGAAGAAATTGAACACCGCAAGCGGGTCGAGGAAATCATCGACTTCCTTGAAATCCAGCCCTACCGCAAAACCCCAGTGGGCCAGTTGCCCTATGGTTTGCAAAAGCGGGTCGACTTGGGTCGTGCGCTGGCGCTCGAGCCGCAGGTGCTGCTGCTCGACGAGCCGATGGCAGGCATGAACGTCGAAGAAAAACAAGACATGTGCCGCTTCATCTTGGATGTGAATGATGAATTTGGCACCACGGTGGTGTTGATCGAGCACGACATGGGTGTGGTGATGGACATCTCCGACCGCGTGGTGGTGTTGGATTACGGCAAAAAGATTGGCGACGGCACACCCGATGAGGTGCGCCAAAACCCCGAGGTGATCAGCGCCTACCTCGGCACAGGGCATTGACAAACATGGGATTCTTTCTTGAAACACTGCTCGGTGGTCTGATGGCAGGCATGCTGTATTCCTTGGTGGCACTCGGCTTCGTGCTCATCTTCAAAGCCTCCGGGGTGTTCAATTTCGCCCAAGGCGCGATGGTTTTGTTTGCCGCCTTGGCGATGGCGCGGTTTGCCGAATGGTTGAACACCGCTGGCTTGGGCCCGGCATGGTTGGTCAACCTGATGGCCTTTGCCTTGGCCGCTGTGGTGATGTTTGCAGTGGCCTGGTTGATCGAGCGCTTGGTGCTGCGCAATCTGGTCAACCAAGAAGGCACCACCTTGTTGATGGCGACCTTGGGCATCACCTATTTCCTTGAAGGCTTGGGTCAATCGATTTTTGGCAGTGACATCTACAAGATTGACATTGGCATGCCCAAAGAACCGGTCATCGCTTTTCAAGACGTGTTCGAGGGCGGCATTCTGATCAACCAAGAAGACCTGATTGCAGCACTCATCGCTGCTTGTTTGGTGGTCGCCTTGTCGGTGTTTTTTCAGAAGACAGGCACAGGGCGGGCACTGCGTGCCGTGGCCGATGACCACCAGGCCGCGCAGTCGATCGGTATTCCGCTCAACCGCATTTGGGTGATCGTGTGGTGTGTCGCTGGCGTGGTGGCCTTGGTGGCTGGCATGATTTGGGGCAGCAAGTTGGGCGTGCAGTTTTCATTGGCGACGGTTGCCCTACGCGCCTTGCCGGTGGTGATTTTGGGTGGCCTCACCTCGGTGCCAGGGGCCATCATTGGCGGCCTGATCATCGGTGTGGGCGAGAAACTCTCCGAGGTGTATTTGGGTCCTTTTGTCGGTGGTGGCATCGAAATTTGGTTTGCCTATGTATTGGCGCTCGTCTTTTTGCTCTTCAGGCCCCAAGGCTTGTTCGGTGAAAAGATCATTGACCGCGTATGAAATACGCGGTCAATGATCTTTCAACGCAGACTAACTTTGCAAAGCAAAGTTAAGAGAAGCGGGTCGGAGTTAAAAGATCATTGAAAGTGAATTAAGAGAACCATGTTCTACAGAGAAAACGGCCAACTCAAAACCAGCTACCAAGCTGACCAGCAGATCTTTCCTATTGCACAGGATCGTTGGTTCATCCTGGCCATGTTGTTGCTGGCCTTCGTTGCCGTGCCAATGCTTGCCACCGACTACTGGTTCAGCGCCATCTTGATTCCTTTTGTGATCATGGCCATGGCGGCCATTGGCGTGAATATCTTGGTCGGCTATTGCGGCCAAATCTCTTTGGGCTCAGGCGCGTTCATGGCGGTGGGCGCCTATGGCGCCTACAACTTCTTTGCCCGTGTGCCCGACATGCCGCTCATACCCGCGCTCATCTTGGGCGGTTTGTGCGCCACGGTGTTCGGTGTGCTGTTTGGTTTACCCAGTTTGCGGGTGCGTGGTCTTTACCTGGCCGTGGCTACCTTGGCGGCTCAATTCTTTGCCGATTGGATGTTTTTGCGTATCAAGTGGTTCACCTTGGACACGCCGTCAGGCTCGGTGTCGGTTTCTAATTTGCAGGTGTTTGGCCTGCCGATTGAAAGCGATGTCAGCAAATACCTGTTTTGCCTGACGCTGTTGTGCCTGGTGGCTTTGCTCGCCAAAAACCTGGTGCGCGGTGCGATCGGTCGCGAGTGGATGGCGATCCGCGACATGGACGTGGCCGCTGCAGTCATTGGCATTCGCCCGATGTACGCCAAGCTCAGTGCGTTTGCGGTCAGTTCGTTCATTATCGGCGTGGCGGGTGCTTTGTGGGCTTTCATTTACATGGGCTCTTGGGAGCCGAGCGCTTTCTCCGTCAATGAATCTTTCCGATTGTTGTTCATGGTGATCATTGGCGGCTTGGGCTCGATCATGGGCGGCTTTTTGGGTGCGGCCTTCATCATCTTGTTGCCCATTTTTTTGAACCAAGCGCTGCCCTTCATGGCGGGCATGGTGGGCATGGAGATTTCAACCACGGTGGTGTCTCACACCGAACTGATGATTTTTGGTGGCTTGATCGTTTGGTTCCTGATCGTGGAACCGCATGGCCTGGCCAAGTTGTGGTCGATCGGCAAGCAGAAAATGCGTGTCTGGCCGTTCCCGTATTGAACCCCGAAGTATTGCCAATTTCATAAAGGAGACGAAGATGAAAAAACCAGTCTTGTTGTTGTCCGCGCTGCTCAGCGCGGTGATGCTGTCCTCGGCCGCGCCGGTGCTGGCGCAAGCCAAAGAGCAGTTCATCCCTGTGCTGTCCTACCGCACCGGCCCTTACGCACCCAATGGCACACCTTGGGCCAATGGCTTTGTCGATTACCTGAAGTTGATGAACCTCAAAGGCGGCATCAATAACGTCAAAATCACCTACGAAGAATGCGAGACCGGCTACGACACCGCCCGCAGCGTCGAGTGCTATGAACGCCTGAAAAGCAAAAATCCAAGCTTTGTGCAAACCCTCTCGACAGGCGCGACATTTGCGATCACCGAAAAAGCCCCGGGCGACAAAATCCCGGTGTTGACCATCGGCTATGGCCGCAGCGAGAGCGCGGACGGCTCGGTGTTCAAGTGGAACTTCCCGATCGCGGGCACCTATTGGGTCGCTGCTGACACGATTTTGCAGGCCATTGCCAAAAAAGAGGGCGGCTGGGACAAGCTCAAGGGCAAAAAAATCGGCTTGGTCTACCACGACAGCCCATTTGGCAAAGAGCCGATTCCCCTGATTCAAGAACGTGCGCGAATCCACGGCTTTGAATTGCAACTTTTGCCAGTCACCCCGCCAGGCGTGGAGCAAAAAGCCACCTGGTTGCAGGTGCGCCAGGCCAAGCCTGACTTTGTGGTGTTGTGGGGTTGGGGGGTGATGAACTCCACCGCCATCAAAGAAGCACAAGCCACTGGCTATGCCCGCGAAAAAATGTATGGCGTCTGGTGGGCTGGTGCCGAGCAGGATGTCAAAGATGTGGCCGATGGCGCCAAGGGTTACAACGCAGTGACGATTCAGCACGGGGCTGAGCCCAACGCAGACATTGTCAAAACCCTGTTGGCCCAGATTCATGCCAAAGGCCAAGGCACAGGCCCCAAAGAAGAAGTCGGGCAGGTGCTGTATTTGCGCGGTGTGATGAGCGCCATGATTGGCATCGAAGGCATCCGCTCCGCGCAAGAGCGTTTTGGCAAAGGCAAGGTCATGACCGGCGAGCAAGTGCGCTGGGGCTTGGAAAATCTGAACCTGACCCAAGTCAAACTCGATGCACTCGGGTTCAAAGGCGTGATGCGCCCGATCAGCACCTCTTGCATGGACCACATGGGCGCGGCATGGACCCGTATCCACACCTGGGATGGCAAAAATTGGGTGTTCACTTCCGACTGGATGCAAGCCGACGAGCAAATTTTGAAGCCCTTGGTGAAAGCCACCGCTGACAAATACGCTGCCGAGAAAAAACTCACCCGCCGCACTGGCCAAGACTGTCAGTCTTGATCTGAACCGGACACACGCATGAGCACGCCCAACATGGTTTTGAATGTCAACGGCATCGAGGTCATCTACAACCATGTGATCTTGGTGTTAAAGGGCGTGTCCTTGCAAGTGCCCGAGCGCGGTATCGTCGCGCTCTTGGGTGGCAATGGCGCCGGCAAGACCACCACCTTGCGTGCCATCTCCAATTTGCTCAAGGGCGAACGCGGCGAAGTGACCAAGGGCAGCATCGAGCTGCGGGGTGAGCGGATTGAAAACCTGTCGCCTGCGGATTTGGTGCAGCGTGGCGTGGTGCAGGTGATGGAGGGGCGGCATTGCTTTGCCCATCTGACGATCGAAGAAAACCTGCTGACCGGCAGCTACACCCGCAGCGACAAAGGCGAAATTGCTGCCAATCTCGAGAAGGTCTACAGCTACTTTCCACGCTTGAAAACCCGCCGCAGCTTGCAAGCGGCCTACACCTCGGGTGGCGAGCAGCAAATGTGTGCGATTGGCCGCGCCTTGATGGCCAACCCGAGCCTGGTGTTGCTCGATGAGCCTTCCATGGGCTTGGCCCCGCAGATAGTCGAAGAGGTGTTCACGATTGTGAAAGACCTCAACCACAAAGAACATGTCACCTTTTTGCTCGCCGAACAAAACACCCACATGGCGCTGCGCTATGCCGACTTTGGCTACATCATGGAGTCGGGCCGCATCGTGATGGACGGCACCGCCAGCGACCTGGCCAACAACGAGGATGTGAAAGAGTTCTACCTTGGCATGGGCGGGGGCGAGCGCAAGAGTTTCAAAGATGTGAAAAGCTACAAGCGCCGCAAGCGCTGGTTGGCCTAAGCCTTTTCAAGCCATGACTGATTATTTCGACCCTTTAGAACAACGCTCTGCGGCTGCGCGCGAGGCCGCCTTGATGGCCGCCTTGCCCCAGCAAGTCGCCCATGCGCAAGCCCATGCACCCGCCTTTGCCCAGATCTTGCAAGGCGTGGACCCGGCCAGCATCCACACCCGAACCGCGCTGTCCACGCTGCCTGTGACCCGCAAGCACGAACTGCTCGAACGCCAACAAGCCCAGCGCAGCCAAAACGTGTTTGGTGGGTTTTCAGCGTTGCGCTTTGGCGCGCAGATGCCGCGCGTGTTTGCCAGTCCTGGCCCGATCTACGAACCTGAGGGCAAGCGCCACGACTATTGGCGTGTGGGCCGGGCTTTGTTTGCCGCTGGCTTTCGCCCGGGCGAGTTGATCCACAACTGTTTCAGCTATCACTTCACACCCGCTGGCTCGATCATGGAAAGCGGTGCGCATGCCTTGGGCTGCAGTGTGTTTCCCGCCGGCACAGGCCAAACCGAGCAGCAACTGCAAGCCATGCTTGACCTGCAACCCGCAGGCTACTGTGGCACCCCGAGTTTTTTGAAAATCATCCTGGAAAAAGCCGCTGAAACCGGCGTGTCTTTGCCTTTCTTGCGCAAGGCCCTGGTCAGTGGCGAGGCTTGCCCGCCGTCCTTGCGCGATTGGTTTTTGGCGCAGGGCGTGACCGCTTACCAGTGCTATGCCACGGCTGACATTGGATTGATTGCCTATGAAACCTCGGCCCGCGAAGGTTTGGTGTTGGACGAGGGCGTGATCGTTGAGATCGTGCGCCCGGGCACCGGCGACTTGGTGGCCGAAGGCGAGGTGGGCGAATTGGTGGTGACCACCTTGAGCCCCGATTACCCGCTGATTCGTTTTGGCACGGGTGACTTGACCGCGGTGCTGCCCGGCCATTGCCCTACCGGGCGCAGCAACCAACGCATCAAAGGCTGGATGGGCCGTGCCGACCAAACCACCAAGGTGCGCGGCATGTTTGTCCACCCCGGCCAAGTCGACCAGGTGGTCAAGCGTTTTGCGCAAGTGGGCAAGGCCCGCTTGGTGATCAGCGGCGAGATGGCCAACGATCAGATGCATCTGCATGTGGAAACCACGCAAGCCAGCGATGCGCTGACCAGCGCGATCGAGCAAGCCGTGCGCGACATCACCAAACTGCGCGCCGAGGTGACTTGCGTTGCCCCCGGCAGTTTGCCCAACGATGGCAAGGTGATTGAAGATGCCCGCAGCTACAAATAAGCCTTGGCTTGGCGCGGTGCTGCTGGGCTTGTCAGCCCTTGGCTGCGTGACTGCGGCAGCGCAAAGTTTTCCGATCAAAGACAAACCGATCACCCTGGTGGTGCCGTTCACGGCTGGCGGGCCTACCGATCGCTTGGCGCGCGACATGGCCGAGGCCCTGCGCAAGCCCTTGGGTGCGAATATCGTGGTGGAGAACAGCTTGGGGGCCGGTGGTGCGATCGCCACCCAAAAAGTAGCCAAAGCCGTTGCCGATGGACACACCATTTTGATTCACCATATTGGCATGGCCACCATGCCCTCATTGGTGCGCAAACTCAATTTCCAAGTTGAAACCGATTTCACTTACCTGGGCATGATCCATGAAGTGCCGATGACCATCGTGGCCCGGCCCACCTTGGAAGCCACCGACTACAAGCAACTCACCGCTTGGATCGCCAAGAACAAAGACCGGGTCAACCTGGGCAATGCCGGCGTGGGTTCGGCCTCGCACCTGTGCGGCTTGTTGTGGCAAGCCTCGTTGCGCACCGAGATGGCCAGCATCCCCTACAAAGGCGTGTCCATGGCGATCACCGACTTGATGGGCGGACAAATCGATTTGTTGTGTGACCAAACCACCAACACCATGGCCTACATCGAGAGCAACAAGGTCAAGGCTTATGCGGTCACTTCTGCCAAGCGCTTGGGCTTGCCCAGTTTGAGTGGATTGCCCACCATGCAAGAGTTGGGTGTCAAAGGTTTTCAGGTCAGCATTTGGCACGGCGTTTATGCGCCCAAAGGTCTGCCACCTCAGGTGCAGGCCAAATGGCATACTGCTTTGCGCACGGTCCTGACTGACCCCGCCTTTGTGAAAAAGCAAGAGGCGCTGGGTGCGGTGATGGTCACCGACAAACGCACCGAACCCGACGAGCACCGCAAGTTCGTCATGTCTGAAATGGCCAAATGGAGCCCCATCATCAAAGCTGCTGGGGTCTACGCTGACTGATGATCAAACTGTTTTTCATCCAACCCAACGGGGCAACACATGAAGCCTCGGCAGTCAATGGCCAAACACTCTTGAGCGCTGCGCGTGAAGCCGGTGTCGACGGCTTCACCGCCGAGTGTGGTGGCAACGGCACCTGTGCCACCTGCCACTGCTTCATTGAGCCAGAGCACTTGGCCGAGATGTTCGAGCCCAGCGAAGAAGAATCGGCCATGCTGGATTTTGTCGCGACCACCCGCGAAGCCAATAGCCGCTTGGCCTGTCAGATCGTGGTCGAGTACTTCATGGACGGTTTGCGGGTGTATTTACCCGAGCGGCAATACTGACTCATTGCTTGAAGCGCTTGCGGGTCAGGTGCAGGGCAATCAGCCAAGCTACGCTGCCATAGGCCACCAACACACCGATATGCAGCCAAGGCGCATCCGGCCACTGGTCTAAAAACAGCGGCCTGACCAAGGCCACCGCATGGGTGAGCGGCAGGCACTGTGCCAATACACGCACCGTGTCGGGCAAAGTGTCCAAGGGAAAAAACACCCCGCTCAAGAACATCATTGGGGTGAGAAACAGCGTGAAGTAATAAGTGAAAAAGTCGTAGCCTTTGGCCAGCGCGTTGAAAATCAGTGCCAAGCAACTGAACACCACGCCCGTGCCCAACAAGATTGGCCAGGCCATCAACAGTTTCCAGGACTGCACGATCCCCAAACCAAACATCACCACCAAGATGGCGCTGACGGTAAACAGCGACTTGAACGCCGCCCAGAGCATCTCGGCCAACAGCACATCGTCCAAACGCACAGGCGCATTCATGATGCCGTCCCAGGTTTTTTGCACATGCATGCGCGAAAAAGCCGAGTACAAAGCCTCAAAGGTGGCCGCGTTCATCGCACTCATGCAAATCGAGCCGCTGGCCAAAAACACGATGTAGGGTACCGCCTGGTCGCCCAGGCGCACCTCGCCCACCAAGGCACCCATGCCATAACCAAACGCCACCAGCCACATCAACGGCTCGGCAATGTTGGCGATCAGAGAGGGGATGAGGAGTTTTCGCCAGACCAGGAAATTGCGCAAAAACACCGGCCAAAAACGCAGGCGCATCACCCCTCCTCGCGGATCTGCCGCCCTGTGAGTTTCAAAAACAAATCTTCCAAATTGGCTGGCCGGTGCAGACTGCGCACCCCTGGGTAGGCGACCAAAGCCTGCAACAACGGATGCGCGGTTTGGGTGTAGAAAAACACGGTGTCGCCACTGACCTCGATGCGCTCTGCATGGGCGCGCAGATCGCCTTTTGACAAGGCCTGGGTATCGCCACCATAGACCTCGACCACATCGGGTTCCAAGTGTTTGGCAATCAAGTCGCGTGGCTTGCCCTCGGCGATCTTGCGGCCATGGTCCACCACCAACAAGCGGTCGCACAAGCGCTCGGCCTCGTCCATGAAATGCGTGGTCAGTAAAATCGATTTGCCTTGTTGCAAAAGTTGTTGCAAGCGCTCCCACATCAGGTGCCGCGCTTGCGGGTCCAGGCCTGTGGTGGGCTCGTCGAGCAGCAAGAGGGAAGGGTTGTTGATCAATGAGCGCGCCAAACTCAAGCGACGCTTCATGCCGCCAGAGAGCTCGCCGGGTTTGGCGCTGGCTTTGTGGGTCAGCGCGGCAAATTCGAGCAGCTGGGGGATGCGGGCTTGGATCTCGGCGTCGCGCATGCCGAAATAGCGGCCATAAACCAACAGGTTTTCGGCACAGGTGAAATCCGGATCGAGGGTGTCGAACTGGCTGACCACGCCCAAGCGCTCTTTGATGGCCAAAGCCTGTTTCGGCATGGCTTGGTCAAAGATGTGCACACTGCCGTTGTCGGGCGCGGTCAGCCCCAGGCACATGCGGAACGTGGTGGTTTTGCCAGCGCCATTTGGGCCGATCACGCCCAGACATTCGCCTGCGTGGAGATCGAAAGACAGGTCATTGACCACCAGGTTGTCGCCAAAGCGCTTGGTCAGGTGGGTGCAACGGAGTTGAGGTTCGTTCATGGGTCGCTCGCTAGAGCCCGCATTGTGCCTTGTTGCATTACAGTGATCGCCATGAGAAGCCTCTTCGCCCTGATGTTGTTGACGCTGACCGCCTGCGGCGTGGTGACCGAGCAAGGCGTGTACGAAGGCATCCGCCAGCAGCAGCAAATCCGCCGCGAGCCCAGCCCACCCGACAACCAGCGATTGCCAGACTACGACAAGTACAAGCAAGAGCGCGACAAGTTGATGCCGCAGACCTTATAAGCCCGGGGCACAGTGGTATAGTTCTTCCCCTCATGGCCCGGTAGCTCAGTTGGTAGAGCAGCGGATTGAAAATCCGCGTGTCGGCAGTTCGATTCTGCCCCAGGCCACCATATTCATTGGGTTTGCAGCCGAAAACGTGCTACAAATTTCTATAGCACAAAAGTAGCACGGTTTTGATGCTGCAAACTAAATAAATCCTGTGGTTCTTGCAAGTGTTTTACCAAGCACTCTGCAGAACACCTACAACCAAAAAACCAGTAGGCGGCATGCGGGCCATTTATGACCATGCTGGCGCCGGACATCGTCTAAGCCATCTTGGCCGGAGATCAGCCACGGCATCTGAATTTGCAGACGCTGCGTGGTTGACATGACCCTGTGTTGCCACGGGACTGTTAGCAGCAACGGAAGTTGCTTGGGTTTTCGGCTTGAATGGGGGTGGAGTGATTCATTAACAAGACAAGGGAGATTTTCTTGGCTTGTTAATGAGTCGGGCTACTTGACTTTGGCTTGATTCGAAAAGACAATGACTCATTAACGTTGCATTGTGCTGCGTTGCGATTTGTTAATGAGTCATCGTCATGGTTAAGCCAGTTTCCCGCCCCCTCTCTCAGTACAGCCTGGATGCGCTGGCCTTGTTGGGCCAACTCGTGCGCGAAGCCCGTTTGGGCAAGGCCATGACCACGACCGATCTCGCGTCTCGCGCAGGCATTTCACGTGCCTTACTCCAACGCATCGAGCGCGGAGACCCTGGTTGCTCGATAGGCGTCGTATTTGAGGTGGCGACCCTCTGTGGCGTGCCGCTGTTTGATCAGGAGCAGCGGCACTTGACCACCCATCTGGCGCTACACCGAGAAAAAATGGCCTTGATGCCCAAAGCCGTGAGAACGCGTTCGAATGGGGTGAAAGATGACTTCTGAGAAAGATGCCCCGTACTCAGAGGCTTACGTCTGGATCTGGCTGCCGGGTGCAGCGGAACCTGTAGTTGCAGGGTTGCTCTCCAAACAAGGTGGGGCTTTGGTCTTCAACTATGGTCGCAGTTACCTGGCCCGTCAGGATGCCATCCCGATCTATGCGCCCGAGTTGCCGCTTCGGCCCGGAATCCTTCCGCTGTTGCAGGGCTTGAGCATGCCCAGTTGCATTCGCGATGCATCGCCGGATGCATGGGGGCGTCGCGTGCTGATCAATCGCAAACTGGGCATGAAAGGGGGGGATGCCGCCCAGGTTGAACTGGACGAGTTAACCTATTTGTTGGAGTCAGGCTCTGACCGAATCGGCGCGCTGGATTTCCAGCGGTCCGCCAATCAGTACGTGCCAAGGCACACGCAGCAACCTACGCTGGAGGAACTGCTGACGGCTGCCGAGAAAGTCGAGCGGGGTGTGCCGCTTTCACCCGAATTGGATCATGCCCTTCTGTATGGCACTTCTCTGGGCGGAGCCAGACCCAAGGTGTTGATTGAGGATGGCGCGCGCAAGTTCATCGCCAAATTTTCTGCGAGCAATGACCTCTACAGCGTGGTCAAGGCGGAATTCATGGCCATGCGTTTGGCCGACGAGGTGGGACTCCATGTCGCGCCTGTGTATTTGCGCAGCGCCCTTGGAAAAGATGTGCTGTTGGTGGAGCGCTTTGACCGGGTGAGGTCCGATGGCCATTGGCACCGGCGCGCAATGGTGTCTGCGCTGACGATGTTCGAACTCGATGAAATGATGGCGGCCTATGCCAGTTACGAAAAGCTCGCTGAGATCATCCGCCACCGGTTCACGGATCCGAAGGCGACCTTGCGGGAGCTGTTCTCACGGATCGTCTTCAACATCTTGTGTGGCAACACCGACGATCACGCCCGCAACCATGCGGCATTTTGGGATGGACATCAGCTGGCCTTGACGCCCGCCTATGACATTTGCCCGCAATCGCGATCCGGTCAGCAGGCTTCGCAAGCCATGCTCATTCGTGGCGCAGAACGCACCAGC
Source organism: Bordetella parapertussis (assembly GCA_945873925.1). GTDB lineage: Bacteria > Pseudomonadota > Gammaproteobacteria > Burkholderiales > Burkholderiaceae_C > Limnohabitans. The sequence continues at coordinate 5,770 of CAMCES010000016.1, read as the reverse complement.
CAAGTGGGGGCATGTATTGCTGCCGCATCGGTTTTTCTGCTCAATCGGGAAGAGGCCATCCGGATCGTCAATCATCAGGTCAAGATGATTGAGCAAAAATGGCCGGCCATCTGTGAAGAGGCGGCCTTGGGTGAAGTGGACCAGGCGTTGTTCTGGCGACGCCAGTTTCTGAATCCCTTTGCCTTTCTTAACGCGCCCGACGGCGTAAATGGCATTCACCCAATTCGGTAGACATTCCACCATCTCAAAACGGGGCTGCCATCTGAGGCAGACAAATAAATATGGCGTCTATGAACCGGCCTTGAATGCCAGATAAAGCAGATCGGCCTCAATCGTTTCAGCGGCTTCGCGCAAGAACGGGTTGTGCGATTCACTGCCAACTTTGCCGATGTCCAAGTCTGCTTGAAACCCGTCTCTTTCTGGCCAGATGCTGTCCAACACATCAAAACCAGCATCGGCGATGGTTTCTTTGGCGACTTCGAGCAGGCGCTCAGAGCGGCCTACTTTTGACAAGACCATGACAATTTTGTTGCCTACTTTGCGGGTTTTTGACAGCTTTCTGGCCAAGCCCAGGGTGGGTCGCAGGTCATCCATAGAGGTGCCAGTTGGGAGAAAGACAACATCGCTTTCTTGACTGATTTCTGTGGTGAGTTCATCGGCCAAGCCGCGCGTATCAACCACCACCAAATCAAAACCCTCAACTGTTTTGCGTAATTTTTTGAGGCTCTTGAACGCACGTGCCTCGACATCCGGTTCGATGCCGTTGCGCAAACGTGTCGCGCTCCATTCGATGCAAGACAGTTGCTCAAGATCGAAATCCGCCAGCAAAACCCTGTGACCCTGTCGAACCGCAGCGACTGCAAGCACCCTTGCCAGGGTACTTTTGCCAACCCCCCCTTTTTGCCCTACAAACGATGCTATTTGCATATTTACCTCGATTGACTTGAAGCGAAAAAATCAATTTAAGAGTTATTCTCAGCCCTGTCAATAAAAGGACCGCTTCCAAAACTTCAGTCGGTCAGCCAAGACAATGAACCATCGGGATGTTTTGACAGCACTGGGCGCCAAGTAAATTTGGCTGGTTTTGAAGAATGTGTCCACCATTTCAGGGCTGAGAACTTGACGGTCAATCAAAGTGTCGGTCTCAGCAGGCGTTGTTTCTGATTCAATATCTTCAAGTGATTTGGCTTTGATCCGCAGCAATTGCATCAGCTTGATGGTGATGCTCTCGTCCCAAAGCGCTGGATGTCCGTGTCGCTCAAGCGTCCAAACTCTGATGTGTGGGCATTGTTTTTGCGATTGTTCAGCAATCTCCAAGGAGCAGATCGGGCTGTGGGCGTTGTGCACCAGCACAACTCGAGCCTTGTGGTTTTTCAGCAAGGATTGAAACTTCATTCCAAGCAAATCGAATTCACAGGGCAAATCAAAATGAGACCTGCCTCGAACCGCCTCGACCGCCCTGGGGTCAAGCTTCAGATGCTTGAGTTGCACTTTGGATTCATCAATACGTTGGTACAGAGAAACCAAAGCTGACCAGTGCAGATTCAAACCAATGTCATTGAGTATCAGGCTGTCAACTTTGTGTTCGAGGCGGTTGGCCAGGTACAAGGCGAGGATGCCGCCCATGCTGGTGCCAATCAGGTGGAGTTTTTTTGTTTTCTGGGAACAGACCAGAGTTTCAATCAAGGCCTGTGTATCAGCCAGGTATTGAGTGAATGAATAAGCCGATGTTGCAGGGAGTGGATCAGAGCCACCTCTGCCGCAGTAGTCAACACTGAGCCAGCAGCATTCTTCATAGGGTTTCGCCGTCTGTAGCAATGCATCGAAACTTTCGCGTGTTTCCAGCAACCCTGGCAAACAGACGAAGAGGTGTTTTGCGCTGAGCTCACCCAAGCGTGAATAAGCCAGTTTTCGATGGCCTGCCGCTTCGCTAAGGATGTGAAATTCAGTCATGCTTGTGCGCGCGAAGTGCGTGCAGGTCACAGTCGGTGGGTTCAAGCTCATCCTCCATGAAAGCAACTGAGTTGTAGATCAGCCGTGTGAACACTTGATGACCGGCGGATTCGAGGCTGCCGGTCTGACGCGGTGGTCATGACAGGGTGTTGATACGCTCGATGATGAATGTCGCGGTTTGCATGATGTGGGCCCGCGCGGCTTGCTCGGCTGCTGCACCATCGCCACTGGCCACCGCTTGCAACATGGCTTCGTGCTGGTCCCAGATGTCGCGCGGTTTTTCATTGCGCATCAACACCTCGCCCATGACCCGCTGGGTATAGGTCCAGTGGGTGTCCATGGTGGGTGCGACCAACAGGTTTTCAGACAAGGTGTAGAAAAAGTGGTGGAAAGCCATGTCGGCATTGATCAATTCACGCACCGAGCCGCTCTTGACCGCGGCACGACCTTTGTCAATCAAGGCCGAGCCTTGGTCCATCGCCATCCCGGCGTTCAACTCGGCGGCTTTTCGAAACGCCAAGCCCTCGAGCACCGCGCGGATGTCGTACATCTGGTGGATGTAATCCGGGTCCAGGGGTGCCACGATCAAGCCACGCCCCGGCGCATCACGCAGCAAGCCTTGGTTGCGCAACAACAGCAAAGCCTGTTGCACCGGCTGGCGCGATACGCCCAATTCGGTGGCAATCTGTTCTTGGATGATGCGGCTGCCTGGATTGAGCTTGCCAGAGGAAATTTCCAGCAAGATGGCCTCGTGAACTTGTTCAACCAAATTGGGTTGAATCGACAACATTTTCATAGGGCGTAATGCTTTGTTGGGCACTGCCGCTTTGGCGGCAGTCATGTGGATACCTTGCCTGATTGACGCCAAGCTTGTTCGGCATCATCCCATGAACTCAAGGCTTGCAGGTCGGGCACCCAAGCAAGACCCGACTTCGCGTCTGACGAGGCCGCCTCTGGGGTGACCAACACATCCAGCAAAGCGGGGAGGTGGTTCAACGCCGTGGCTATGGCGCCTGGCAGGTCTTCTGCTTTTTCAACGCGTTGGGCATGCATGCCAAAGGCACGTGCCATGGCCGCGTGGTCGGCAAACTGCAAGCGCGTGCCCACCACCTTGCCATGGGTTTCTTGCTGGTCGCGCACCTCGATTGCCCAAGCACCGTTGTTGGCCACCACGATCAGCACCGGCGCTTGGTGGCGTACCGCAGTGTCGATTTCCATGGCGTTGAAGCCAAAGGCGCCGTCGCCCGTGGCCACCACCACGGTTTGGTCGGGGCAGGCCAAACTCGCAGCCACGCCAAACGGCGTGCCTATTCCAATGCAGCCCAAGGAACCCGGGTCGAGGTAGGTGTCGGCTGGCAAACCCACGCGGGCAAAGCTCAAAAAATCGCCGCCATCGGCGACCACCACGGATGAGCTGGGCAGGGCTTGGCGCAGCGCGGAAAGCAAGCGGTTGGGGTGCATCAAACCGTCGCTGCCGGGGGCTGCTGCTTGCATTGACTTTTGTAATTTCTCGGCACGCGCCAGATGCTGCTGGCGCAAGCCTTGGGCCCAAGCCGTGTCAGTGGCAGGCGCATGGGCAGGGGCAGCGTCTAGCAATGCTTGCAATGTCAAGCCCACGTTTGCCATGATTTCAACTTCGCCTCGGCGGTTGTCTCGCAGGTGCGCGGCGTTGTCTGCGATGCGCAGCCATTTGGCCGGGCCAAACACCGCTGGTGAACCAAAGGCGAGTTGGAAGTCGAGTTTGCGTCCGAGCGTCACCACCACATCCGCTTCTTGCATCACCTGGCCGCGCACCGCGCCGACCACGCTGGCATGGTCTTCGGGCACCAAGCCACGGCTCTCACCGGTATCCAAATACACCGCGCCCAAGCGAGACAACAAGGCTTGCAAAGCGGCGTTGCTTCCCCGCGCACCGCGGCCCGAGATGAACAGCGGGCGCTGGGCATGCCACAACAGTGCGAGCGCGGCTTGCACATCGTTGGGGTGGGGCAGGGTTTGGGGCGACTGCGGGGCTTTGAAAAACTCGGGGAGTTGCACCGCCGCAGAGGGCCTGGCCCGCAGCACGTCAACGGGGAAATCCAAAAACACCGGGCCGCTCTCTCCACCATGACCCAGGGCACAGGCGGTGGCTTCGCTGAGGTTGGCCAAGACCAAATCGGGGTGGCGCAAAGTGCGCGACAAGCGGGTCATGCCTTTGAGCATCTCGGTGTGCACCATGTCTTGCAATCCACCTCGGTTTTCTTGGGGCATGGGTGGGGTGCCCGAGAGCACCAACACCGAAGCGCGCGACACATGGGCGTTGGCGATCCCGGTCATGGCGTTGGTCACACCTGGCCCAGCGGTGACCAAGGCCACCCCCAAACCGCCGGTCAATTCGGCCTCGGCATGGGCCATGTAGACGGCGGCGCGCTCGTCGCGGGTGTCGATGATGTGGATGCCGTGGGCGTCCAAACGCATCCAAATCGGCATGATGTGCCCGCCGCAAAGCCCGTAAACCCTTTGAATGCCTTGGCTTTTCAGGAATCGGGCAATCAAATCGGCAACGGTGTGGGTGTCGGGTGTGTGACTGGTCATGGCAGGGATAACACTGAGTGAATTCTGAATTCAGAATACTATATTTCGTTTCTGACTGCAAACCTCCACCCACCGATCGAGAAAAAGTCCCTGTGAGAAAAATGCCCCAGATCGCCGACATGGTTCAAACCCACGCCCGCTTGCGTCCGACGCAAACCGGGGCGGTGGACAGCCAGCGCAGCCTGAGTTTTGCCGAATGGGACCAGCGCGCCAGTGCGCTGGCCACTGGCTTGCTCGCGCAGGGCTTGAAAGCCGGTGACCGCGTGGCGGTGCTGGCGCACAACCGCATCGAATGGCTAGAGATTTACGTGTCCTTGGCCCGCGCCGGCTTGGTGGCCTTGCCGCTGAACTTTCGCTTGGTCAAAGACGAAATCGCCTACATCTTGAACGACGCACAAGCCGCTGCATTGGTGTGCGCGCAAGCCTTGCAAGACAAAGCCCCTGCGGCTGACCACACGCGCGGTGTGCGTGTGCGTGTGCAAATCGATGGAGAGCCGCCTGCTGACTGGTTGGGCTATGAAAGCCTCATGCAGACCCCAGTCAGCCCAGGTGAGTGGCCCGACGTGGATGCGAAAAGCACCTGCGCACTGCTCTACACCTCAGGCACCACCGGCAAACCCAAGGGCGCGTTGCGCAGCCACGAGGCCAGCACGCTCATGGCCTACGCCACGGCCATGGAAATGGGTTTTACCACCCAAGACAAGGCCTTATTGGTCATGCCCTTGTGCCACGCCAATTCGCTGTACTTTGCCAACACCTTCATTCACTTGGGTGCGTGCATCGTGGTGGACGACAACGCCAGCTTTGACCCGCAGCATTTGATGCAGTTGCTGTCCCAACACCAAATCACGTTCACCTCGATGGTGCCCACGCACTACATCATGTTGCTGGCGCTGCCCGATGCCCTCAAATCACAATTTGCCACCCAAAGCGTGGCGCGCTTGCTCATTTCCTCCGCACCTGCCAACGCCAGCCTCAAGGACGCGATCAAAGGCCTGTTTCCCAATAGCGAGTTGTACGAGTTGTATGGCTCCACCGAGGCCGGATGGGTCACCTTGCTGCGCCCCGAAGACCAGCTCACCAAGCTGGGGTCGGTCGGGCGGGAATGGGCGGGCAGCGGCCCCATAAAGCTGCTCGACGCGCAGCGCCAAGAAGTGCCCGATGGTGAAACCGGCGAATTGTTTTCATGTACCTCGTATGCCTTTGAAGGCTACTGGGGTGCGCCAGAGAAAACCGCCGAGGC
>CAMCES010000015.1 GCA_945873925.1 Bordetella parapertussis | reverse complement strand
GCACCCCGCGCGGCGCTGTAACTGGATGAGCGCTTCATGCCGCGCAATGCGCTGGCACTGCCCATGACCAACACCTTGCCACGGCCACGCGCGAGCATTTGCGGCAACACGGCTTTGACCAAGCTTTGCAGGGGATGGACCATGGTGTCGAACATGCGGTGCCATTCCTCATCAGCCACATCAGCCGCGGGAGTGGAAGGTGCAGGCACCGCCAAATTGACCAGCAACACATCGACATGGCCATGCCGATGGATGAGTGCTTGCGCTGCAGATGGGTTGGTGAATGGGTCGGTGTCAGCCAGCACCTCGGCGCCGTGCGAGGCCAGGGTTTCACAAAGGGCCGGGCCCATGAAGACGTCGGCTTGGGTGACCAAGATGCGCAGTCCTTGCAACATGGTTTACTCCGGCAGCCTGTCTTCTGCTTCTAGCACCGTATCGGTGTCTTTGTCAGACACCCAGAGACGGGGTTTGCGTTTGCCATGGGTGGCCAACACCTCTACATACACCTGGGCGGCTTTGGCTTGGGCAATTTGGTCGATGCCGCTGATCAAGGCGGATAAATGCACCACGGCAGCGTTGTCTTTGGCATCGCCTACTTTGCAATCGAAGTCCCAATAGTCCACGCCCGCTGGCAAGTCCCGGCGGCGCTCGCGTTTGAGGTATTTGCGCACATCGTGTTTGATGGCTTCCAAGACACGGTCCGGGTGGCGTCCTTCGATAGACAGGGGATAGGTTTTTCTCATCGGCCAATTATGCGACCAGGCCGCTTGCAAGCACCGCGCACGATAATGCAGTGACCACAACAGAAAGGTTTGGCCCCATGTCCGCAGTGTTGGCGATATGTATCGGTGCTTGTGTGGGCGCGTTGGCCCGTTGGCAACTCAGCCTGCAATTCAACAGCAACGGCATCCTGCCTTGGGGCACCTTGTACGCCAATTTGATCGGTGGTTACCTGATCGGCGTTTGTGTGGCCGTTTTCCAAGCCCTGCCTGACCTCGATCCGCTGTGGCGCTTGTTGCTGGTGACCGGCTTTTTGGGGGCGCTCACCACGTTTTCTTCTTTCAGCGCGGAAGTTGTCCATATGCTCATGCACTCGCGCTACGGCATGGCTTTCTTGACAGCAGGCATGCATTTGCTGGGGTCTTTGGTTTTCACCCTGGCGGGCATCAAAACAGTGACTATGCTCCTAACCAAATAAGCCGAATGCCTGCGGTATGCCTCAAAGTCAAACAGTGATGAAAAACAGCCTTGTTTCACCCGATCGACTCGACCTCATTGAACGCGCTCGCCATGCGGTGATGAAAGACGGTCATGCCACCGCCCCTTGGGTCCACGACTGGATCAGCGACAGTTGGCGACGCTGCATGGACCAAGGCATGCAAAGACAACACAGCGTTGCCTTCAATCCTGTTTCTGTTTCCCTTGTCAAACAAACCTTGGACCAAAACCACCAACTGATCCAAGCGGCCAAACCCGAGCTCGAACGTTTGGGTCGTGCCATCGCTGGCACCCAGTTTTTCGCGTTGATCACCAATGCACATGGCATCTTGCTGGATGTCGGTGGCGCGATTGACCGACATGACAAACGCGTCACCAGCATTGCCAGGGTGGGTGTTGACCTGTCTGAGCGTGCGGTGGGCACCACCTCGATCGGGGCAGCCCTGATTGAGAAGCGGCCCGTGTGGCTGCACCGTGGCGAGCATTTTTTCAATGACACCTCCGTCTACAGTTGTGCAGGTGCGCCATTGTGGGGTTCGCACGGCGAGTGCATTGGCATGCTGGATTTGACTGGCGTGCAAACAGCAGAACGCCCAGAGTTGATGCACCTCGCGGCCTTGTCAGCCCGCAGCATCAGCAACGCCTTGCTGTTGGCCCAACCCTATCAGCTGCTCTTGCGTTTGAACTGGCCGGGTCGCCTGATGGGTGAAGACAACGACGGTTTGGTCTTGTTGGACAGCGAAGGGCAGATCCTTGGTGCCAATCCCAGAGCTCGAGAAATGCTCAACCTCCAACATGCTAGCAGCGCCCATGCCAGTGATGTGTTTGCCCTGCCCTGGGGCCTGCTGTTTGATGCTGCTCGATCCCATCAAACCATGGATGTGCCGCTGTGGACCGGTTTGCAACTGCAGGCCAAGGCCTGTTTGCAACATGCCTGCGACGACTTTGGCAAAACCACCACCCCCACCGGCCCTTTGCAGCAAATCCAAGCGGCGATGATCAGCAAAGCCATAGAGCAAGCGCGTGGTAATGTGGCTCAGGCAGCCAAGGCGCTGGGTATCAGCCGGGCCACGCTCTACCGCAAGTTGTCGCGCAAGACCACCCACTGACCCAAAGCGGTCTCAACTGCCCACGAGTTTCAATCCAGCAGCAGGCTCTGCGGCTCGCAACAGCAGTGGAAAACGCGCACGCACCGAGGCTTCGATGCCTGCTGCGTCCAGACCCAAAGAACTCAAAATCTTGACTGGGTCGCCGTGTTCCGTGAACACATCAGGCACACCCAAGCGCAACACGGGGATGTTGAAACCAGCGTCTTGCAAAGCCTCGAGTACGGCAGCGCCAGCACCACCCATCAACGCGCCTTCTTCGACAGTGACCAAGGCTTGGTGCTCGGCGGCGAACTTGAACAACAGTTCGGTGTCCAGGGGCTTGACCCAGCGCATGTTGGCCACGCTGGCGTTCAAGGCAACTGCGGCCTGTAAAGCAGGGTAGAGCATGGTGCCAAAAGCCAAGATGGCCACGCCTTTGCCGCTGCGCCGCTCCTGGCCCTTGCCAAACGGCAAGGTGGGCAAGCCAGCACTGATGGCGGTGCCTGCACCTGCGCCGCGTGGGTATCGCACCGCCACGGTGTGGTCTTGCGCATAAGCTGTGCTCAGCAGCATGCGGCATTCATTTTCATCAGCTGGGCAAGCGATGCTCACCTGGGGGATGCAACGCAAAAACGGGATGTCATACACACCGGCATGGGTGGGACCGTCTGCGCCCACTATGCCGGCGCGGTCAAGGGCCAACACCATGGGCAGTTTTTGCAAAGCCACATCATGGATCAACTGGTCGTAGGCACGCTGCAAAAATGTGGAGTAGATGGCCACCACGGGCTTCAAGCCCTCGCAGGCCAAACCAGCGGCGAAAGTGAGCGCGTGTTGCTCGGCAATGCCCACGTCGTGGTAACGGTCGGGATAGCGCTGGTGGAACTCCACCATGCCCGAGCCTTCACGCATGGCGGGCGTGATCGCCACCAATTTAGGGTCGGCCGCGGCCATGTCGCACAACCAGTGGCCAAACACCTGGCTGAAGCTTTGTTTGGGTGCAGTGGCAGGTGGCAACAAGCCGATCTTGGGGTCGAATTTGCTAGGCCCGTGGTAGGCGATCGGGTCAGCCTCGGCCAATCGGTAGCCCTGCCCTTTGCGGGTGACCACATGCAAAAACTGCGGACCGCTCAGTTGCTTGATGTTCTCAAGCGTGGGAATGAGTGAATCCAAATCGTGACCGTCGATCGGGCCGATGTAATTGAAACCGAATTTCTCGAACAAAGTGGCGGGCAACAGCAGACCTTTGGTTTGGTGCTCCAAACGACGGGCCAACTCGAACAAAGGCGGTGCGTTTTTCAGCACCTGACGGCCGACTTCTTTGGCCGTGGCGTAAAAACGCCCGCTCATGAGCTGCGCCAAATAACGGTTCAAGGCCCCCACAGGTGGGCTGATCGACATGTCGTTGTCGTTCAAGATCACCAACATATTGCAGTCGGACACGCCAGCGTTGTTCATGGCTTCAAAGGCCATGCCTGCGGTCATCGCGCCGTCGCCAATGATGGCCACGCTGTGGCGCTTTTCGCCCTTTTGGCGGGCCGCCATGGCCATACCCAAAGCCGCGGAAATGCTGGTCGAGGAATGCGCGGTGCCAAAGCTGTCGTATTCGCTTTCATCGCGCTTGGGAAAGCCAGCCACGCCACCGAGTTGACGAAGGGTATGCATGCGGTCACGCCGACCGGTCAAGATTTTGTGCGGATAGGTTTGGTGACCCACATCCCACACCAAACGGTCATGGGGGGTGTTGAACACATAGTGCAGCGCCACCGTGAGTTCCACCGTGCCCAGATTGGAGCTCAAATGACCACCGGTTTTGGACACACTGTCAATCAAGAACGTGCGCAGTTCATCAGCCAAAGCAGGCAATTGGTGTGGCGACAGACGCCGCAGATCGGTCGGCGATTGGATGCTGTCAAGCAATGGGGTCATGGGCCGTTCTCCTGCAGTCCCTCAATGGCAATCCGGGAGGCTATTTTCACGTTTCGAAGCTTAAGTGTGTCAAGTTAAGTTGACAACAGGGGGTTTACCCTTGCATGAAAGCATTGGTCCAAGAAAAAACCCCCGGGCAAATGGCCGCAGGGGTTCGAAAGAAGCGCCGGTTGGCGCGACTCGATCAGCCTTTTTTGGCGTAAGCGCTGCACCAGCCTGGGCCAGCAACTTGTTTACCGGCAAACAAGGGGCAGCCACCGGCTTTGTCACCAGCCTTGCCAACAAACAAGGCGCAGTTGTCACAGCGTTGTTCGGGTTTGTGGTTGGCGTATTTTTTCTTGTCCACTTTGGTGGTGTCTGCCTTGTAGCCCAGTGCTGCAGCTTGTGCATCACCTTCGGCAACCATGGCTTGGGCCATGGCATTTCCGGCCAACAAGGCGGTGCTGCCCAAACTGAGTTGAATCACAAATTCGCGACGACTTGTCATTGATATCTCCGATGTAAAAAAAAGCCTTGAAAGGATAAGAACCCGAGGATTTTGTCTGAAGCCAAGAGTTCAATCTCAACGCTGATCATATAACCCAGGTTGACGCTCAGGTAAGACTCAGCCAAAAGGGCCATTGAGTATGATCGTCGACCAGTTGAGCAGGCCTGCGATGCTCACCCAGACCAGGTAGGGCAGCAACAAAACCGCTGTCCAGGGGCTGTGCCGACGGTGGTAGGCGATCAACAGCAAAATGCTCAGCCATAAAAGCGGCAATTCAAGCATCGCCCAGTCTGGGCGGCGCCAACCAAAATACAACAGGCTCCACAGCACATTCAAGCCGCCATTGACACCCCACAGCAACAGAGCAAACCTGCGCAGCCCTGGGCTTGGCAAGCAGTGCCAGCCGATCCATCCACTGACCGCACAGAGGGAAAAAATCACCGACCAGATCAGGCCAAAGGCAGCATCAGGCGGTTTCCAGCTGGGCTGCTTTAGCTGAAAGTACCAGTCGCTGATGTCGGTGAGTGCGCCTCCCAAGCCCGCCACCGCAAAACTCAAGGCAAAAGCCAGCAGCAGGCTGCGCCAGCGGGCGCGCCAAACGGTCCAGGGGCGGGAATCGGTGGCTTCGCTATGCAAGGGTGTGGTCAACACATTCTTTCCAAGGGTAATCCCTAATTATAAAATTCCCGAGACACCTTTTAATGTCAAGTATTGTTGACACACTGCAGAGATTCCTCTGAAGTCAACAGCAACCCAACTCGCATGAACGACAAGTCATCCAGCGCCGGTTCCAGCAAAGTGGTCATTGTGACCATGGACACGCACCTCAACAGTGCGGCCATGAAGGCGCGTGAGACCTTGGCAAGCATCGCGCCCCAATTGTCGCTTGTCATCCACTCAGCTTCTGAATTCTCAACCGATTCACAAAAACTCAACAGGGTCAAGGCCGATATCGCCAGCGCCGATGTGGTGATTGTCACCATGCTGTTTCTGGAAGACCATTTCAAGCCGATCTTGGCCGATCTCGAGGCCAGGCGCACCGATTGCGCGGCCATGATTTGCATCATGTCAGCGGCTGAAGTGGTCAAACTCACCCGCATGGGCCGCTTGGACATGGGCAAGCCCAGCACCGGCCCCATGGCTTTCCTGAAGAAACTGCGCGGCAGCAAACCCCAGGCCGGCCAAGATGCCTCGGCCGGCGCCAAGCAAATGAAAATGCTGCGCCGCTTGCCGCAAATCCTGCGCTTCGTGCCCGGCACCGCTCAAGACCTGCGCGCGTATTTCCTGACGCTGCAATACTGGCTTGGCGGCTCCCAGGAGAACATCCACAACCTGGTGGTGTTTTTGCTCGACCGCTATGCCAAACACGTGTTCACCAAGGGCGGTGTCAAGGTGGGCGAGCCGGTGGAGTACCCCGAGGTGGGTGTCTACCACCCGCGCATGAAAAGCCGCTTGGACGCTGACATCACCAAACTGCCCACCGTGGTCAAATCCCAGGTGGCCAAAGGGCGCGTAGGTGTGCTGGTGTTGCGCTCTTACCTGATTGCCAACAACGCCCAACACTATGACGCAGTGATTGCTGCGCTCGAGGTGCAAGGCCTGCAAGTGGTGACCGCCTTTTCCTCTGGCCTGGACTCACGCCCAGCGATGGAGGCTTACTTTGTGAAAGACGGTCAAGCCACGGTTGACGCAGTGATTTCCCTCACCGGTTTTTCTCTTGTGGGCGGCCCGGCTTACAACGATGCACGCGCGGCTGAAGACATCTTGGCCAGGCTCAATGTGCCCTATGTCGCAGCGCATCCGGTGGAGTTCCAAACCCTGGACCAATGGGGGGGGTCGGCACGGGGCTTGTTGCCCGTGGAGTCCACGATCATGGTTGCCATTCCAGAGCTCGATGGCTCGGTGGTGCCCATGGTGTATGGCGGTCGCCCCGGCGCTGAAGGCGTGACTTGCACCGGCTGTGCACAGCGCTGCACCTTCACCAAGGCGCACCGTCAAGAAGACATGTTCACCTGCACCGAGCGCACCTCGATGCTGGCCCAGCGCATCGCCAAGCTGGTTGCCTTGCGCCGCAGCCGTCATGCCGAGCGCAAAGTGGCGATGGTGATTTTCAATTTCCCGCCCAACGCAGGCAACACCGGCACCGCGGCTTACCTGGGTGTTTTCGAGTCGCTGTTCAACACCATGCGCGCCATGCAAGCCCAAGGCTACACGGTCGACATGCCTGCATCGGTGCAAGACCTGCAAGACAAAATTTTGCAAGGCAATGCCAGCCAGTTCGGCGCGGATGCCAATGTGCATACCTTGATCAGCGCCGAAGACCATGTGCGCCGCGAACGCCACTTGGCTGAGATCGAAGCCCATTGGGGTCCGGCGCCGGGCAAACAACTGACCAACGGGCAGTCCATCTTTGTCATGGGCCACCAGTTTGGCAATCTGCTGGTGGCGGTTCAGCCCTCTTTCGGCCATGAAGGCGACCCGATGCGCCTGCTGTTCGAGGGCGGCTTTGCACCCACCCACGCGTTCTCGGCCTTTTACCGCTACCTGCGCGAGGACTTTGCAGCCGATGCGGTGTTGCACTTTGGCACCCACGGCTCACTCGAATTCATGCCTGGCAAACAAACCGGCTTGGCTGGCAGCTGCTGGCCTGACCGCTTGATCCACGACCTGCCGAATTTCTACCTCTACGCTGCCAACAACCCCTCGGAAGGTGCGATTGCCAAACGCCGCGCCGGCGCCACGCTGATCAGCTATTTGTCGCCCACGGTCGAAGAAGCCGGTTTGTACAGCGGCTTGGTGGACTTGAAAGCCTCGATCGACCGTTGGCGCAACCTCAGCCCGAATGAGGCGCGGGACATGGCGAGCCTGGCCGAGCTGATTCAAGCGCAGGCCGCTGCGATCGACCTCACCGCCGCTGAACCGGTTTGGCAAATCGACACGCCCGAGCAAATGACCGCGGTGCACGATACGGTGCAGCGTTTGTCAGCACAAATGCTCGAGTTGGAATACGCCTTGATCCCCCATGGCTTGCATGTGGTGGGTAAGGCCTACAGCCAAGACCAGTACCTCAACATGCTGTCGGCCATGGCTGAGAGCCAAGGCTTGGGCGATGTGGCTCCCGCAGCGATCCAAGCCATCGTGCATGGCGAGTCTGCAGCCACAGCCGCAGAGCTCAGCGCATTGCCCGCCAGCCCTGCGCGCAAAGAGTTGTTTGACACCTTGGTCAAATCTTTCAAGCTGATGGGCCGTAACAGTGAAATCGAGGGCATCTTGAATGCTTTGGACGCTCACTACATCCGCCCCGCCCCTGGCGGCGATTTACTTCGCACGCCCGAGGTCTTGCCCACAGGCCGCAATTTGCATGGCTTTGACCCGTTTCGCATTCCCAGCGCGTTTGCGGTGCAAGACGGCGCCAAACAGGCCGACAAACTCATTGCGCGTTACATGGACGATGGCCATGACTTGCCCGAGTCAGTCGCCATCGTGCTGTGGGGCAGCGACAACCTGAAGTCAGAGGGCAGCCAAATTGGCCAAGCCCTGCGCTTGCTTGGTGCTCAGCCCCGATTTGACAGCTATGGCAGGTTGGTCGGCGCCCAGTTGATCCCCTTGGCCGAGCTTGGTCGCCCCCGCATCGATGTGGTGGTCACCTTGTCTGGCATCTTCCGCGACCTTTTGCCCCTGCAAATCAAAATGCTCGCGCAAGCCGCGCTCATGGCCGCGCAAGCCGATGAGCCGCCCACGCAAAACTTCATCCGCAAACACGCCTTGGCCTACCAACAAGCCCACCAGTGCGACATGGAAACCGCAGCCCTGCGGGTGTTTGGCAACTCGGACGGCACCTATGGTGCCAACGTCAACCACTTGGTGGACAACGGCGCTTGGGACAGCGAGGAAGAGCTCGCCAACACCTACACCTCGCGCAAGGGTTTTGCCTTTGGCGTGAGTGGCCAACCGGTGCACCACGCTGCCTTGCTGCGCAGCGCCTTGGCCGACGTGCAGCTCACCTACCAAAACCTGGAGTCGGTCGAGCTTGGTGTGACCACGGTGGACAATTATTTCGACACCTTAGGCGGCATCACCCGCGCGGTGCGCCAAGCCAAAGGCGGCGAGGACAACACCCCGGTTTACATCGGTGACCAAACCCGAGGCGAAGGCACGGTGCGCAGTTTGTCCGAGCAGGTGTCGCTTGAAACCCGAACCCGCATGCTCAATCCCAAGTGGTACGAGGGCATGCTCGAGCATGGCTTTGAGGGCGTGCGACAAATCGAGGTACACATCACCAACACCATGGGCTGGTCAGCCACCACCGGACAGGTGCAACCTTGGGTCTACAAGCAGCTCACCGAAACCTTTGTGCTCGACCCCGAGATGCGCGACCGCCTGGCACGTCTCAATCCCACGGCCTCGGCCCGCTTGGCCAACCGCCTGATCGAAGCCTCTGCCCGGGCCTACTGGAAGCCAGACGCAGACATGCTCAACCAACTCCAACATGCCAGTGAGGAGTTGGAGGACCGCCTTGAAGGGGTGTTTGAGGCTTAACATCTGCGCATGGCCATTCCCTTTCCTTTTGCAGCGATCGTCGGTCAAGATGAGATGAAGCTTGCCATTCAAATAGTGGCTGTCGACCCCAAGGTCGGCGGTGTTTTAGCGCTCGGCGACCGGGGCACCGGCAAATCCACTGCGGTGCGTGCCTTGGCGGATTTGCTGCCGCCGATCCGAGTGGTCAAGGGCTGCGCCTACGGCTGCGACCCCAGCAATAAAAACAGGGGTTGCGCCGACTGCAGCACGCTTAAAGCGGGCAGCAAAGTCGCCACCGAAACCAAACCGGTGCCGGTGATCGACCTGCCGCTGGGCGCGACCGAAGACCGGGTGGTCGGTGCGCTAGACCTCGAACAAGCCCTGAGCCAGGGCGTGAAGTCGTTTTCGCCCGGCTTGCTGGCCCAGGCCAACCGGGGGTTTTTGTACATCGACGAGGTGAATTTGCTGGAAGACCATTTGGTTGACCTGTTGATCGACGTGGCCGCCTCTGGCGAAAACGTGGTCGAACGCGAAGGCCTGTCGGTGCGCCACCCAGCCCGCTTTGTGTTGGTGGGCAGCGGCAACCCGGAAGAAGGCGAATTGCGCCCCCAACTGCTTGACCGTTTTGGTTTGTCGGTCGAGGTGCGCACACCGCAAGACCTGGACCAACGGGTCTTGGTGATCAAACGCCGCGACGCTTTTGAGCGCGACCCCGAGGCCTACCGCGACAGCTTTGCCGCCGAGAACCAGGCCCTGCGTCAACACATCGTCAAAGCCCGCAAGGTCCTGGACAAGGTGGTGGCCGGCGACGAATTGCTGCACACCTGCGCCAAGCTCTGCCAACGGCTGGGCACCGACGGTTTGCGTGCTGAGCTGACACTGATGCGCGCCAGCCGCGCTTATGCCGCGATCCAAGGCAGCAAGACCGTGAAAAACGAACACCTGCGCGCCATCGCACCCTTGGCACTGCGCCACCGACTGCGCCGCAACCCGCTGGACGACACCGGCTCGGGTGTGCGTGTGCAACGCGCCCTTGAGGAGGTGCTCGGGTCGTGAACCTGGCTTGGGACGACGCCTTGTGGGCTGCGGCCGCGCTCAGCGTTGACCCAGCGGGTTTGCGTGGCATCTGGCTGCGCGCCCCCCACGGTCCGGTGCGCGACGCTTGGTTGACCACCTTGGCCGACCTCCACCCCGGTCTGCGCCGCCTGCCATGCCATGCCGATGCCGAACGCTTGCTCGGCGGCCTGGATTTGGGTGCCACCCTCCATGCAGGCAAAGCGGTTTACCAAGCCGGTTTGTTGTTGCAGACCAGCCCCACGGTGCTGCTCTTGCCCATGGCCGAGCGCTTGCCCGACAACACCGCCGCCATCCTCGGTCAGGTGCTCGACCAAGGCGTGGTGCGGATGGGCAGCCAACACCAAGCGCAAAACACGTTCATTGGCGTGGCTGCGCTCGACGAAGCCTTAGAGGACGAGCCGCCATTGGCAGGTGGTCTGCAAGAGCGCTTGGGGCTGTGGGTCGATTTGCGGCAAACCGGGCGTGCAGGCGGGCTGGGTGAAGAAACCGAGTTGATGCTGGCCGCCCTGCCGATGCAAGACCTGTCGGCGCTTCGCGCGCATGCCAAACAGATGCAGCTGGACGATGCGCAGCTGCAGGCCTTGTGCCAAACAGCGATGGTGCTGGGTGTGGACAGTTTGCGCGCGCCCCTTGCAGCGTCGCGATTGGCCTGTGTGCTTGCCACTTTGCGTGGCAACAACCAGGTGCAAGACGAAGACCTGGGACGAGCCGCGCGTTTGGTGCTCACGCCGCGTGCCACCCGCGTGCCGCCCCCCTCGGAGTCAGAACAAGCCGCAGAGCCGCCGCCAGAACCCCCGCAGCAGGCAGAACAAGCACCTGCGTCGCCCGAGCCGCCACCTGAACACAACGACCCCTCTGAGCAAACCGAAGAACCGCCACCTGAGAAAGACATCACGCCGCAAGAGATGGCCGACATGCTGCTCGAAGCCGCCTTGGCCAGCTTGCCCGCCGATGTGCTGAAAAACATGAGCGAAGGCAGCCAGCCGATGGCCGCTGGTCGCGGACAAGGCCGCAGTGGTGACCGCAAGCTGAGTTTTTCACGCGGCACGCCCATGCCCCCTCGCCCAGGTAACCCACGCCAAGGCGCTCGCCTGCATATCTTGGCCACCTTGAACGCCGCGGTGCCGCGCCAAAAACTGCGCCGCATACCGCCCACCAGCAAAGCGCGTTTGGCCGTGCGGGTAGAGGATTTCCATGTCCACCGTTTCGCCGAAAACAGCCCAACTTGTCTGATTTTTGCGATCGACGCTTCTGGCTCTGCCGCTTTGCACCGCTTGGCCGAGGCCAAGGGTGCGGTCGAGCTTTTGTTGACCCAGTCGTATGCGCGGCGCGACCAGGTCTGCGTCATCGGTTTTCGGGGCACGACGGCCGAGGTGTTGTTGCCGCCGACCAAATCCTTGGTTCGCGCCAAGCGCAGTTTGTCTGGCTTGCCTGGTGGTGGCGGCACGCCCTTGGCTGCAGCGATCCAAACCTGCTTTCAAGTCGCTCTTGCTGAAAAACGCTTGGGCCATGCCCCCAGCCTGGTGATGCTCTCCGATGGCCGCCCCAATGTTGGCTTGCAAGGCACGGGTGGACGGGCGCAAGCGCTGGAGGATGCGCTCACTTTGGCACGTCAATGGCGAACAGCAGGCCTACCGGCGATTTGGCTAGACACCAGCGCCCGACCCGAGCCGCAGGCCGAGCAGCTCGCCCAGGCCATGGGTGCGCGTTATGTGCCACTGCCCTTGGCCAACAGCACCCGCATGGCGCAAGCGGTCCAACAGGGCAGCGCCTTGCCAGCCCAAGCCGCTCCAGCCGTCAACGTTTGGCAACCCGCCAGCACACCAGGCACTGCCCAGGTGTTGCGCAAGCCAGGGGTTTAGCAACATGGATTGGGCCAGCCTGCGAGACACCTGGCCGCACAGCGACCGAAGCCAATTTCTGCATGCTGGTGGCGTGCATTGGCATCTGCAACAAGCAGGAGCCCAAGGGCCCCGGGTTTTGCTGCTGCATGGCACCGGGGCTTCTGCCCACACCTGGCGCGACAGCCTGCTGCCCTTGGCTGATTTTGCGCAGGTGATGGCGATCGATTTGCCGGGACACGGCTTCAGCGGCTTGGCCCCCGGAGACGGCATGTCATTGCCCGGCATGGCACGGGGCATTGGCGAATTGCTCACCGCCCTGTCATGGCAGGTGGATGTGTTCGTTGGGCATTCCGCTGGGGCAGCCATCGCCATGCAAATGGTGCTCGACCAGGGCTGGCAACCGCAAGCTTTGATCGGCATCAACCCGGCGTGGTTGCCCCTGCCAGGCTTGGCCGGCTTGTTGTTTCCATCGGCCGCAAAGTTGCTCGCACTCACCCCCCTGGTGCCGCGCTGGTTTGCCAAACAAGCCAGCAGCCCGGGCATGCTTGACAAGCTGCTAGAGAGCACCGGTTCGCGCTTGGATGCGCGCGGTCAGGCCTTGTATGCCAGCTTGGTGGCCAGCCCCAGCCATGCCCAAGGAGCCTTGAACATGATGGCCGCCTGGGACCTGTCAAGCGGTGCGGCCAAGCTGCGCCGTTTGCAATGCCCGGTGCATGTCATGGTGGGTGAGAACGACCGCACCGTACCGCTTGCGCAAGCGCAGGAGGCCAAGGGCTTGCTCCGCAATGCCACGGTTTCAGCATGGTCAGGCGTGGGGCATTTGCTGCACGAGGAGCAGCCCGCGCGGTTTGTTGCAGATCTCTATGCCCGCCTTGCGGCTGTCAAGCCAGCCCAGGCTTGAAGCGCTGCCGCCCTGACAGAGCTCAGGTCTTGGCCATGCCCATCAGGTGCGCCATGTCTTTCATGAAGATCTTCACATGCGCCATGGGTTTTTTGCGCTCGAGCTTTTTGTTCATGTAGGAGTCGAAGGTGAGCTTTTGCACATCTTTGTCCTCGCACATCTTGACAAAACTCTCGCGGCGTTTTTCGGTGTGGTACCAAAAATACTGCATCACACCCAGCACCCAAAACACCAGGCCATGCTCTTTCATGAAGCGCTTGCGGGCTTGTTTCAAGGCGGCTGGGTTGGCCATGGTGATGCATTCATGGGCCGCCTCGGCTGCCAAGCGGCCACCCAGCATGGCGTAGTAAATGCCCTCGCCTGAGGCGGGTGCGACCACGCCTGCGGCGTCGCCTGCCAACACCACATCGCGTCCGTTGTCCCAGCGCGGCAGGGGCTTCATCGGCAGGGGCGCACCCTCGCGGCGCAGCACCGTGGCATTGTGCAAGCCGGCAGCATCGCGCAAACGTCCCACTGCCGAGCGCAAGGAAAAACCCTTGTCAGCGCTGCCTGTGCCGACACTCATGGTGTCGCCGTGCGGGAACACCCAGCCGTAGAAATCGGGCGACAAGCTGCCGCGGTAATACACATCACAGCGCGACGGGTCGGTGTCGGTTTGCACCATCTCGGGCGGGGTTTTCAAGATCTCGTGGTAGGCGAACACATACTTGGTTTTTTCTGCGCCTGGCACGGCTTGACGCGCCACCTCCGAGCGCGCGCCGTCGGCGCCGATCACCACCCGACCCCGGGTGCTGGCGGGCATGTCCAAGCCATCGTCGGTGCGCACCGTGAAATGCACCCGGCTCACGCCATCGGCGTCTCGGCTGAGCTTGTCAAACACACCGCGCTGACGCAACGCGCCGTGCTGTTCGGCGCGCACCCGCAACCACTCGTCGAACTGGTCGCGGTTGACCATGCCCACATAGCCGTTCTCGATCGGGATGTCGACCTTGTTGTCTCGGGGCGAGATCATGCGCGCTGCACGGGCTTTGGCTACCATGAGTTCATCGGGGATTTCAAAGTCACGGATCAAGCGGGGCGGGATCGCGCCGCCACAGGGCTTGATGCGTCCTTGTCGGTCCAGCAACAGCACACGGTGGCCGTAGCGCGCCAAGTCGTCTGCCGCGGTGGCCCCGGCTGGCCCACCACCCACCACCACCACGTCATAGGTATCGTGTTTCATTGTGTTGCTCCTCCATTCATTAAGGGGACTTGTCTGAGTGCAAACGCGCTGGCCATCATGCCGGCGACCAGCAAAGGCACGCCAAAGGCACTCAAGCGCAAGGCTTTGGCCACTGGGTCTTTCATGAAACGGGTCATCAGCGGTACCTGCGTGTAAATCAGCAGCAGCACCGCAATGGCATGCGTGGTCTGGCGCCAAGACAGCAACAGCGCGACCACCACGAATTGGGGAAGAAGCATCACCCAACAAGCCGTGCCAGCGGCACGCTTGACGCCGAGCTGCACCGGCAAGGACCTCACGCCCATTTGGCGATCGCCTTCGATGGCTTTGAAATCATTCAAGGTCATGATGCCGTGCGCGGCCACACTGTAGAGAAAGGCCAGCAGGAAGATGCGGCCCTCTGGCATGGCGCCGCCGAGCATCACGGCCGCACCGGTGACCCAAGCCAAACCCTCGTAGCTCAGACCGCAGGCAGCG
Source organism: Bordetella parapertussis (assembly GCA_945873925.1). Lineage (GTDB taxonomy): Bacteria > Pseudomonadota > Gammaproteobacteria > Burkholderiales > Burkholderiaceae_C > Limnohabitans. The sequence continues at coordinate 22,992 of CAMCES010000015.1, read as the reverse complement.
TTACCCAGCCAACCATCGCGCTTGAAGCGAAACGGCGGTGCGCTGTAACCCCAGGCCAACAGCAAACCCAAAACCGTGGCGATGAAAGCCCATTCACCCAAGGGCCAGGCCCAGAGCAAGGAAAGCGCAGTCCAGGCCATGGCGATATACAAGCCCCAGCGACCTGGGATTCGCCCAGAGGGAATGGGGCGTTGCGGTTCGTTGATCGCGTCGACATGGCGGTCAAACCAATCATTGACCGCTTGGCTGCTGGCGCAGACCATGGGCCCAGCCAGCAACATGCCCAGCAGCAGCAAGGGCCATTGGTCTGCCAAGCTTTGCCCTGAAGACACCGCACCACAAGCAAACGCCCACATCGGCGGAAACCAGGTGACCGGTTTGAGCAACTCTAAAACGGCAGTGAATCTGGGAATTGACATCTTCCCATTTTTCATTTGACAGGCTGAGTTGTCAATCAAAGTTGACGCTTTTTTGATGCGCCTAGGGTTTACTCTGGGTCGCCATCGGCCACCATGGCATAGCGGTGCAGCTTGACGTACAGGCTTTGTCTGGACAAACCGAGCATTTCCGCGGCCGAGGCCCGGTTGTTGTGGGTGAGTTCAAGCGCGGCTTGGATACACATGCGTTCGATCATGGTGCTGGTCTCGCCCACGATTTCTTTCATCGGCATGCGGCCGACCAACTGCGAGAGCTGGGCAACCGAGTCGACCATGCCGCTGCCGGGCAAGCTGTCAGCACGCCCACGCCCCATTTGGGCGTCACGGAAAAAGAAACCATAGGTCGCTTGGTCGCCCGTCAAGGTGACAGCGGCCACGTCCACCGCCATCAACACGCCCACGGTCGAGCGCAGCTCGGTGGCAAAGCCCCGCACGGTGCGCGACTGGCGCAAATTATTGAGCAACACGCCCATGTCAACGGCTCCGCGGGCCAACCAATCCTCGAGGTTGCGGTCTGCCAATTGGCCGTGCGAAGCAACGCCCGCCATGCTGCAAAACTCGGGATTGCTGGCCAAAATAATCCCCAAACGATCGGCCACGACAAAGCCAATCGGCGCGTTGTCCAGCGCTTGTTTGAACCAGTCGCTGGTGTGGGCATTGACGCCAATCGCCGCGCTGTGACCCACGCTTTGCAAGCGCAGTAAAAACAAAGGTCCGCCTTCTTGGATAAAAACCGTTGCATGCATTTGCGCGTCTTGAGCGCTCTTGAGGGGCCGCAGGCGAGCGGTTTCCATGCGACCTGAGTTTTGAGTGGCTTGCAGTAACTTGTCCAACGTGTCTTTGGCCCCAGGCTCAAAACACTGGGCAATGTCGCTGCCTGACAAACGGCGGACCGCGTCCTTGAACAACAACTGTGCTGCCTGGTTGGCCTCCATGATGCGGCGTTGCGCCAAATCCACCACCAACATCGGCTCAGAAACCGTCTCGAACAGCAAACGGTATCGCGCCTCCATGTGGCGCAAGCGCAGGTAATCGCGCTCGATGGACTGGTGGGCATCGACCAAGCGCTGCTGCATCTGGGACACCGCACTCAGATCACGACCAAACATCCAGCAACTGCCGGGCTGGTCCGGATTGAGCACGCAGTTGACCTGCAGGGGAATGTCTTGGCCGCTGGGACTCGACAGGTTGATATGGCGCCATTGCCCAGTTTCACCCTGCTGTATTTGCACCAGCAACCGCTTGACCTTGTCTTGGCTGTCCAAGGTGGTGAAAGACATCAAATTGAGGCCTTTCCAGGTGGGCAATTCCATGCGCTGGAGTTCTTTGCCAAAGACCTGTAAGTCCAAGATGTCACCTTCCCCATTGAGCACAAAAACAACATCAGACAAGGTTGCAAACAACCGTTCTGATTCAGAAGATGCCAGGGCAGGAATATTCACGTTGATTTAGACAATCAAAAAGGCCAAACTGGAGGAAAACTTTACAAACACCAGAAAAGCATGAAAAAACATGGCTTTTGTAGATTCTATGCGTCAAACCCATGGATCTTTTGTCCAAGGCAATAACCAATTCACGCCCGTTGTTTTTGTGTCAGGGCTTGCGCTGCTTGCACCAGTGAAAGTGCTTTGACATGCGCCTCATCGGCATGGCAGGTGGCCAGGTCAGCACCCAAGATGGCAGCCAACTGGGGCTCAAAGCGAAGGGCTGGCCCGCCCACCATCACCTGCATGACCCGATTGCGGGCCTGCTTACGCAGAGAAGCAATCAGCTCTCGCAGCTTGTCGAATTGACGCTGATCGGACACCGAGATACCCAACAAGTCCACCCACTCGGCGCGAACCAAGCTGTGCATGTCTTGGCTGGACGCGCTGGCGGGTTTCAACAGTTGCCAGCCATAACGCCTGAAATACATTGACAGGATCAACAAGCCCAACGAATGGTGGCTACCAGGGGTGTTGATCAACAAGGCCTGGTGACCCCGCGCGGCTTGCTTGGCCGGGCCATGCAGGACAAATTCAGCGCTCAAGGCATGCACCAATTTTTCAAGTTGAAAAGTGGCTTGGGTGACATCGACGAAATCGATCCGGTCATTCGCCCACCAGTCGTGGAACAAACGCGCGGCATTGGGGATCGCTCCCACCATCAGGCTTTCGATACCCAAGCCCAGGGTCAAAAAACGCCGCGCGCAAGCCTCGGCAACCCCGGCCTGGGTTGACAAGCAAGCCTGCGCCAAAACCTCGCATTGGTCTTGGGTGAAGTCGTTGGCATGCGCCAAGCAATTGGCCTGTCCCAGCAATTGAGGGATGACATGCGTTGAAAGGGCTTCTTGCAGGGGTCTTGTGATATCGGTGGCGGAAGTCAATTCCATGAGACCTCTATTTTCAAGCTCGGGCCAAATTGGTTGAATATGCCCTAAAGTGTCATTGTTTTTAGACACTTGATACCTAGGGAAAACACCAAGTCTGTCAGCTTTAAATAACGTCAATTTAAGTTGACACTCTGGTCTCGAGTCTCTAAAGTTGATTCACGCCCAATGCCCACCCTTGCCATGACCGACACCTCATCCACCCTTATCAGTGCAGGCCTATACACGGCCGAGGAGCGTGCCCGCCGAGACGCAACCATCTGGACACCTGTTCAAGGGTTTTTGGCGGCTTTTCAGTTCATCGTGTTTGCCGTGAGTGTCTGTTTGATCGCCCGTTACATGCTGACCGGCATGGGTGAAGCGTTGGCGGTTTGGTCTGTGGTTTTCAAAACCGCTGTGCTCTACACCATCATGGTCACCGGCTCGATCTGGGAAAAAGTGGTTTTCGATAAGTGGTTGTTTGCCAAGTCTTTTTTCTGGGAAGACGTGTTCAGCTTTTTGGTGCTGGGTTTGCACACCGCCTATTTGTGGTCGCTCTACACCGGCAGCATGGGTATCCGTGATCAGCTCTGGCTGGCCTTGGCCGCCTATGCCGCCTACGCCGTCAACGCTGGGCAGTTTTTGTTGAAACTCAAAGCGGCACGGCGCCAAGAACGGGCGACGCTGGCGATGCACCAAGGGGTGGCCGCATGAGTACGGTGATCCCGATCCGGGCCGAAGCCCTGGGCTGTGAACCCCAGCATCAAATCCATACCGAACGTGGTCAACGCGAGGTGTTTTGCGGCTTGACCGGCATCATTTGGTTGCACCGCAAAATCCAGGATGCCTTCTTTCTGGTGGTGGGTTCGCGCACCTGTGCCCACCTGATTCAGTCTGCCGCTGGCGTGATGATTTTTGCCGAGCCTCGGTTTGGCACCGCCATCATCGACGAACGCGATTTGGCCGGTTTGTCCGACGCCAATGATGAGCTTGACAAAGTGGTGGACAAATTGCTGTCTCGCCGCCCTGACATCCGCACCCTGTTCTTGGTGGGCTCCTGCCCCTCAGAGGTGATCAAGCTCGATTTATCCCGCGCAGCCGAGCGTCTGAGTCGCCAGCACAACCCCCAGGTGCGGGTGCTCAATTACTCAGGCAGCGGCATCGAAACCACTTTCACCCAAGGCGAAGACGCCTGTTTGAACGCCATGGTGCCGGTGTTACCCAGCCTGCCGGTACAAAGCGCCAGACGCCTGATGGTGGTGGGCACCTTGGCCGACATCGTGGAAGACCAGTTGCAACGCTTGCTCAACGACATGGGCATCCAGCAGATCGATTTTTTTCCACCCCGCAACAGCCAAGCCCTGCCCAAAGTCGGTCCAGACACGCTGTACTTGTTGGCGCAACCCTTTTTGGCCGACACCAGCTTGGCGCTCGAGGCGCGTGGTGCAAAGCGCCTGCTCGCGCCCTTTCCGCTGGGTGTTGAAGGCACGACCGCTTGGTTGCAGTCCGCCGCCACTGCTTTTGGGGTGTCAGCCAACACGTTCGAAGCGGTCACCAAAGCACCCAGCCAACGCGCCGAGGCTGCGCTGGCTCGCCAACGCCCACTGCTGCAGGGCAAAAAGATCTTTTTCTTCCCCGACTCACAACTTGAAATCCCGTTGGCGCGTTTTTTGAGTCGCGAACTCGGCATGGTGTTGAGCGAAATCGGTACGCCCTACTTGCACCGAAAACTGATGGCCGAAGAGTTGGCGTTGTTGCCTGCTGGCAGTCGCATCACCGAAGGTCAGCATGTCGAAAACCAACTCGACCGCTGCCATGCCGATGCACCCGATTTGGTGGTCTGCGGGTTGGGATTGGCCAACCCCCTCGAAGCCCAAGGACTGGCGACCAAATGGGCCATTGAGCTCGTCTTCACGCCGATCCAAGGCTATGAACAAGCGGCTGATTTGGCCGAACTGTTCAGCCGTCCTTTGCGTCGCCGAACCAAACTCGCAGCATAAAGGCAGACCATGCAACTCACGCTCTGGACCTACGAAGGACCGCCCCATGTGGGCGCGATCCGCGTGGCCACCGCCATGACCGATGTGCATTACGTGCTGCATGCGCCGCAAGGCGACACCTATGCCGATTTGCTGTTCACCATGATCGAGCGCTTGCCGCGCCGCCCACCGGTGACCTACACCACCTTCCAGGCGCGTGATCTCGGTGGCGACACCGCTGAGTTGTTCAAGCAAGCTGCAAGCGATGCACACAAACGATTCAAGCCAAATGCAATGTTGGTCGGTGCCTCCTGCACCGCCGAATTGATCCAAGACGATCCAGGCGGTTTGGCGCTCGCCCTGAATTTGCCCATCCCTGTGGTGCCCCTTGAACTGCCCGCCTACCAGCGCAAAGAAAACTGGGGGGCATCAGAAACCTTCTACCACTTGGTGCGCGCCTTGGTGCCTGCGGGCCACCAACGCAGTCCGATGGCGGGTCGCCAGCCCACCTGCAACATCCTGGGTCCCACCGCTTTGGGTTTCCGTCACCGCGATGACATCAAAGAAATCCGCGGTCTGTTGCAAGACCTGGGCATCGGGGTCAATGTGGTTGCCCCGCTCAACGCCAGCGTGGCCGATGTGCGCCGCTTGGCACAGGCCGATTTCAACGTGGTGCTCTACCCCGAGTTGGCCCGCACCACCGCCCAATGGCTAGAGCGCAGTTGCGACCAGGCTTTCACGCAATGCATTCCCTATGGCGTCAATGGCACCTTGGACTTCATCCAAGAGGTGCGCCAACTCGCTGGTTTGGGTGACAGCACGCAAATCCTGGCGGATTACCGTCAAGCCTCCAATGCCCGTTGGTACGCCAAATCGGTCGACTCCACCTACCTCACCGGCAAGCGCGTCTTCGTGTTTGGCGACGCCACCCATGCGATCGCGGCTGCGCGTGTGGCCCACCAAGAAATGGGCTTCGAGGTGGTGGGCCTGGGCACCTACAGCCGCGAGTTTGCGCGCGAGGTGCGGGAGGCTGCCAAGTTGTACGACCTCGAAGCCTTGATCACCGACGATTACCTTGAGGTCGAAGACCAGGTCAAAGCCTTGCAACCCGAATTGCTGCTGGGCACCCAAATGGAGCGCCACATCGCCAAACGCTTGGGCATTCCCTGCACCATGGTTTCCGCGCCGATGCATGTGCAAGATTTCCCCGCACGCTACGCCCCGCAAATGGGCTTTGAGGGCGCCAATGTCTTGTTCGACACCTGGGTTCATCCCCTGATGATGGGCCTGGAAGAACACCTGCTGGGCATGTTCCGCGAAGACTTTGAGTTCCACGATGGTGCAGCCCCCTCGCACCTCGGATCAGGCCACGCGGCGGTGAGTATCGCGCCTGCCAAAACCAGTCCCTTGAGCGAAGCAAGCATGCAGCCCATCTTGGTCGGAGGCGGGCCCACCACGGCAGGCACCGACACCCCTGCTAGCAACGAAAGCAGTTGGGCCCCGGAGGCCGAAAAAGAACTGAAAAAAATCCCATTTTTTGTGCGCGGCAAAGCCCGTCGCAATACCGAAATTTTCGCCCGTGAGCGCGGTGTCTTTCGCATCACGGTGGAAACCATGTACGAAGCCAAGGCTCATTTCAGCCGCTGAAGTCCCACTGGAGTCAAGTCAATGAATGAAACAGCCACCATATCCGTTAACGATATCAAGCGCGGCCCCCGCCCACCCGATGGCGAAGGCAGCGTTCAGGTGCAACAAGACCCGATGGTCAAGATCGGCAATGCCAAGGTGTTTGCGATTTATGGCAAAGGCGGCATTGGCAAAAGCACCACCTCCTCCAACCTGTCTGTCGCTTTCAGCAAGCTGGGCAAACGGGTGCTGCAAATCGGTTGTGACCCGAAACACGACTCGACCTTCACGCTCACCAAAAAACTCATGCCCACGGTGATCGACGCCTTGGAGACCGTGGACTTCCATGCAGAAGAGTTGCGCTTGGAAGACTTTGTGTTCAAGGGCTACAACGGTGTGATGTGCGTCGAAGCCGGTGGCCCACCTGCGGGCACAGGTTGTGGCGGCTATGTGGTGGGTCAAACCGTCAAGCTCTTGAAAGAGCACCATTTGCTCGAAGACACCGATGTGGTCATCTTCGATGTGCTGGGCGATGTGGTGTGTGGTGGCTTTGCTGCTCCCTTGCAACACGCCGACCGCGCCTTGATCGTCACCGCCAACGACTTCGACTCGATTTTCGCGATGAACCGCATCGTGCAAGCCATTGGTGCCAAGTCCAAAAACTACAACGTGCGTTTGGGCGGCGTGATCGTCAACCGCAGCGATGCGACTGATCAAGTCGACAAGTTCAACGCGGTCACCGGTTTGAAGAACATGGCGCATTTCCCCATGCTCGACGAAATCCGCAAAAGCCGTTTGCAGAAATGCACCATGTTTGAGCTGGAAGCCACGCCCGCGATCAAGGCCGTGCAAGACGAGTACTTGCGCTTGGCCGCAGCCTTGTGGGCAGGTTCCGACCCGCTGCCTTCGATCCCCATGAAAGACCGCGATATTTTCGATTTATTGGGATTTGACTGACATGAACCAGCAAAGCTATGTCGCCAGGCGCGGTGAGATTCAACACTATTTCGATCGCACCGCCGCCAAAGCTTGGGAGGTGCTGACCTCCAACGCACCCGTGGGACGCATCCGCGCCACAGTGCGAAAGGGCCGCGACCAGATGCGCCACACCTTGTTGTCGTGGTTACCGCTAGACATGCGCGGTCTGCGCTTGCTCGATGCCGGTTGCGGCACCGGTGCTTTGGCGCAAGAAGCCATGCTTCGCGGCGCACAGGTGCTGGCCATCGACCTCTCGCCAACCTTGGTCAACTTGGCCCGCGATCGCCATGCCCAAGAGCTGTTGACCAACCCCGCATTGAGCGCCAGGGGCGGCAGCATCCAGTTCATGGCCGGTGACATGCTCGGCGCTGAGCATGGCGAGTTCGACCATGTGGTCTGTATGGACTCGCTGATCCACTACGACACCCAAACCATTGCCAACGCGGTGGAAGCCTTGTGTGCACGCACCCGGCACTCGGTCCTGTTCACCTTCGCGCCGCATTCCCCTTTGCTGGCCACAGCCCATGCCATGGGCAGGTTGTTCCCCCGCGCAGACCGCTCGCCACAGCTCGCCCCTGTGCGTCAAAGCACTTTGCATGTTTATCTGGAGCGTGCGGTGCGTGCCAAGGGCTGGTGTCCAGGCAACATGCAGCGCATCTCCAGTGGTTTCTACACCTCGCAGGCCTGGGAGTGGAAGCAAGCATGAAAAAAGGCTTTCGCCCTCCCGCATGGATGCAAAGTGTCATGCTGCAGTACGTGCCGTTTGCCGATGCGGCATCGCACGATCTGCCTTTGGGGCGGCTGTTTCGCTTGGCCTTGTTCCAGCTGTCGGTCGGCATGACCATGGCCTTGTTGGTTGGCACCCTCAACCGAGTGATGATCTTGGAGCTGAATGTGCCTGCCTGGTGGGTGGCTTTGTCGGTGGCCTTGCCCTTGGTGTTTGCACCCCTGCGCGCCATGATCGGCTACCGCAGCGACACCCACCCGTCGGCGCTGGGCCTGCGCCGCCTGCCCTATATGTGGATTGGCACGATTTACATGTTTGCCGGTTTGGCTGTCATGCCTTTTGCGCTGATGGGCTTGTCCGAGCCACGTGAGGGCTACGAATGGGTGATCCGCATTGGCGCGGCAGTGGCGTTTTTGTCTGTGGGTGCGGGCATGCAGATCACACAAACCGCTGGCTTGGCCCTGGCCTCGGACATCTCCCCCGAAGTCAAACGTCCCCGCGTGGTGGCCTTGATGTACGCAATGCAGTTGCTCGGCTTGATCGTTGGCAGCGCAGCACTGAGTTATTTGTTGTTTGATTTTTCACCGCTGCGGTTGATCCAGGTGGTGCAAGGCAGCGCGGTGTTGGTGGTGCTCTTGAACATCACTTCCCTGTGGAAACAAGAGGCGCGTGGTGTCAAGCGCGGTGCACGTGATGCCGACGGGTTTTCCCAGCAATGGCGAGCGCTCATTGCCATGCCGCGCATGCGCCGATTCCTCTGGACCGTGGGTTTGGGCAGCGCCGCCTTCAGCATGCAAGACATCGTGCTGGAACCCTATGGTGGCCAGGTTTTGGGCTTGAATGTCAGCCTCACCAGCGGTTTGACCGCGTTGAGCGCGGCGGGTGCCCTGCTCGCTTTTGCCTGGTCGGCCCGTATCTTGGGCAAAGGTGTGGACGCCTGCCGCTTGGCCGCGCTTGGTGCTTTGCTGGGTCTGCCTGCTTTTGCTGGTGTGATTTTTTCTGCGCCTTTGGAGTCGGCCCTGTTGTTCCAGTCGGGCGCGGCCTTGATCGGTTTTGCAGGTGGCTTGTTTTCGGTGGGCATGTTGCTGCACGCCATGTCCCTCACCGATGAAACCCAAACTGGCATCGTGCTGGGTGCCTGGGGCGCGGTGCAAGCCACCGCCGCAGGTTTGGCCATGGCCTTGGGTGGCCTGGTCCGCGATCTGGCTGGCTCGCTGGCCGAACAAGGCTTTCTTGGCGAAGCTTTGGATTCCCCTGTCACGGGTTACAGCATGGTGTTTCACATCGAAATGTTCATGCTGTTTGCCGTGTTGATTGCTTTGGGGCCCTTGGTGACACGTGGTCGCCGCCCCCAAGCAGAAGACAACCGTTTTGGCCTGGCACAGTTGCCAGGCTGATGGATTTTTCGACCCTCTCCCACTTCAAAGGAGTTCAACCATGGAAACAGGTGCTATCACCCAATATGTCGATGTCGCGCAAATCGTGCTCTACATGTTCTGGGCTTTTTTTGCAGGTTTGGTTTACTACCTCGTTCGCGAAGGTCACCGCGAGGGCTATCCGATGGACAACGGCCATTTGCAAGGCGGTCCGACGCAAACAGGCTGGCCCGTGCCTGAACCCAAGGTGTATAAGTTGGCCAATGGCCGCGAGATTTTGTCACCCGATTTCAACCGTCCTGATGGCAGCTTCAGTGGACAGCCCAGCCACGGCTGGTTGGGCGCACCGCTGGAGCCTGTGGGTGACCCTTTGCTGGCAGGTGTCGGCCCAGGCGCTTGGGCTGCCCGCGCTGACGAGCCAGACCTCTACCACGGTGACCAGATCAAGATCGTGCCTTTGCGCATTGCCGCCGACCATGGCGTGATGTCACCCGATCTCGATCCCCGCGGCATGCCTGTGTATGGTGCGGACCGTTACCAAGCAGGTACCGTCAAAGACCTGTGGGTTGACCGCTGCGAAATGATGTTTCGCTATATCGAGGTCGAATTGAACCAAGGTGGAACGGTCTTACTGCCGATGACTTTCTCGCGCATCAAGGCCCGTGGCGTGTTTGTCGCGGCGGTCGTGGCGTCCCAGTTTGCCAATGTCCCTAAAACCAAGAGCCCCGAGCAAATCACCTTGCTAGAGGAAGAAAAGATCACCGCCTACTTCGGCGCTGGCACCCTATACGCCACGCCTGACCGTCAGGAGCCCATGTTTTGAACATCAATCCCCACCACGAGCATGAATTCGAAGCTGCCCCAGGCTTGCCCGAAGCCTTGCCCGTTGGCGAGCGCTTGCTTTGGCAAGGCTCGCCTGATTGGCGTCAACTGGCTTTGCGGGTTTTCCATGTGCGAAGCTTGGCGATTTATTTCGCCGCAATGATGTTCATACAGGCCTTGTACCTGATGGGCGAGCCCCAGCCCAGTTTGCTGGTGCCCTTGCTCACCAGTTTGGCCCTGAGCTTGACGGCATTGGGTCTGCTCACCCTGATGGCTTGGCTCACCGCACGCACTGCCATGTACACCCTGACCAGCAAACGCATGGTCATGCGCATCGGCATTGTTTTGACCCTGACCTTCAACCTGCCGTTGCGCATGGTCGCGGCCGCCTCCATCAAACCACGCGCCAATGGCTTTGGCGACATCGCCTTCAAACTCGCCGGTAACGACCATATCGCTTGGCTCAACCTGTGGCCGCATGCCAAGCCTTGGGCCTTGAAGGACACAGAGCCCTGTTTGCGCTGCATCCCAAATGCCTTGCAAGTGGGTGAACGCCTGTTACAGGCATGGCAAGAGTGCAACCCTGGCGTCGCCGCGGTGTTTGGCGACATGGTCGATCCCGCACCCGCGTCTCATCAACCTGCTCACCAAGGGTTGGCCACATGAACACCAGCGTATCCAGCGGTGCCTTGCCAGGCCGTCACGCACTGACCGGCTGGATATTTGTCGGCTTTTTGTCCAGCGTGCTCTTGGTGGTGGCGCTGTTGCGCAACCAAAGCACCGACTTGTCGCAAGACCAAGCGCCAGTTTTGTGGCAAATGCAACTGCGGTTTGAAGACCGTCCAAACGGTGATGTGGCGGTGTTGGACGCCCACACCCAAGCCGAAATCACCCGCTTTGAGGGTGAGCAAGGCTTTGTGCGTGGTGTTTTGCGCACGCTGTCACGCGAGCGCATGCGCCGTGGCATTGGCTCTGGCCCTGCTTTCGAACTGGTGGCCCACAGCGATGGCCGTTTGACCCTGCTCGACCCAGCCACCGAACACCGCATCTACCTCGAGTCGTTTGGTCCGGGCAATATGTCCAATTTTGCCAAGCTGCACTACCTAACCACCTCATCACCTCAACCTCATCAGGACTGACACCATGAACACCAGCACCCTTGATATGGACCACGACCATGTGGAGCTTTTGATTGGCAAGGTGCAAACAGCGGCAGATGCCAATGCCAAAGCGGTGCAAAACACGGTTTTGAGCCCACGCTTTTACACCACGGATTTCGCTGCCATGGACCGCTTGGATGTCGAGCCGGTGCGTGCCGAGTGGGACCTGATGATGAAAGAGTACCAGGGGGACAACAACCACGACCATTTCCAGCGCGATGCCGCGTTTGCCGAGGAAGTGAAAAAACTCATGCCACAGCTGTCGCCCGAGATGCGCCAGGAGTTTTTGGATTTCCTCATCAGCTCTTTGACCTCTGAGTTTTCGGGTTGTATTTTGTACAACGAAATCCGCAAAAACATCAGCAACCCTGATATCAAGCAGTTGATGACTTACATGGCCCGCGACGAATCCCGCCACGCAGGCTTTATCAACCAATCCCTCAAGGACTTCGATTTGGGCATTGACCTGGGGCAACTCAAGCGCCAGAAAAACTACACCTTCTTCAAGCCGAAATACATCTTTTACGCGACCTACCTGTCCGAAAAAATCGGCTATGCGCGTTACATCACGATTTTTCGTCAACTCGAGCGCCACCCTGACAAACGCTTCCACCCGATATTTCGTTGGTTTGAACGCTGGTGCAATGACGAGTTCCGCCATGGCGAGTCTTTTGCACTGATCATGCGCGCCCAACCGCATTTGCTGCGCGGCGGCAATTTGCTTTGGATTCGCTTCTTCATCTTGGCGGTGTACGCCACCATGTATGTGCGTGACCACACCCGTCCCTTGTTGCATGAAGCCATGGGCTTTGAATCCACCAACTATGACTACGAGGTGTTTCGCATCACCTCGGACATCTGCCGCCAGGTGTTCCCGATCGAGGTCGACATCGACCACCCCACTTTCCGCGCCTGCATGACACGCTTGGTCGAGCTGTCGAAGGCCAACGCGCAAGCCAAAGCGCGCGGGGGCATCTTCGGTGCCATTGGCCGCGCCAGCACAGCGGTGCAAGCCTTCCTCACCTTTGGGCGCCTGTACCTGTTGCCGGTAAAGAAACAAGCCTTGCCTGCTGACATCCGCATGCAACCAACCTGGTAAGCGCAGCACATGGATTTTTTCTCCACCACCTTAGGCGCTGTCTTGTTTGCTGTGTTCAGTTGGTGGTTGGGTACGGGTGCGATTTTGTGGTTGGTGCGTTTGCCACCCAGCAGCTTCCGCTGGAGCATGTGTGGCATGAGCTTTCTGCTCGGCTTGAGCCTGTGGACGGCGTGGCAGAGCATGCGCAACCATTCCATGGTCAATACCTACCTGGGTTTTGTAAGCGTGATCGCCATGTGGAGTTGGCATGAGATGGCTTTCCTCACTGGCTGGCTCGCTGGTCCTCGCCGTGCTCCACTGGAGCCCGGCCTGGGCTTGAACCAGCGCTTTGGCCAATCGGTGATGGTGCTGCTCTACCACGAGCTGGCTTTGCTGTTTAACTTTGGTGTTTTGTTGGCTTTGCAACAGGGCCAACCCAACCATGTGGCCTTATGCACCTTTGCCTTGCTCTGGTGCATGCGCTTGAGTGCCAAGCTCAATTTGTTTTTTGGGGTGCCACAAGTGGGTGCGCACTACCTGCCTGATCACCTGCGCTACATCGGTAGCTATTTCAAAACCGGCAAGCCCAGTCCTTTTTTCTACCTCACCATGCTGCTGTCGGTGGCAGTCTGGTCCTGGATGGTGTGGGAAGTCCGGGTTGGTGATTTGCTGGTCACTACCGGCTGGGTGCTGCTCTGCACTTTGCTGGGTTTGGCCATCATCGAACACGTTTTGATGGTGCTGGCCCTGCCATTGCAACGCCTGTGGGGTTGGGCCATGAAAGTGAAAACCGCATGAATGCATTCAAAGCGCCTGATGAACGACACCACCATGCAGGGGGTAAACGCCTGCGTGCCGTGGTGATTGGCAGCGGTTTTGGTGGCTTGGCCGCTGCGATTCGACTCAGCGTCAAAGGCTACGAGGTGCAGGTGCTCGAAAAACTCGACATGGCCGGTGGTCGGGCATATGTGCACAAGCAAGACGGCTTCACCTTCGATGCCGGTCCAACCATCATCACCATGCCGCAGTACCTCGAAGAACTGTTCACCCTGTGCGGTGAAAACATGTCGGACCATGTGGATTTGCGTTTGATGTCGCCCTTCTACCGTATACGTTTCGACGACGGCACCCATTTCGACTACAGCAATGACGACCAGGCGATGTTGGCCGAGATCGCCAAGTTCAACCCAGCGGATGTGCAGGGATTCAAAGACCTGATGAAAGCCTCTGACCGGTGTTACCAATGGGGCTTTGAAGAGCTCGGCATGGTCGCCTTTGAGTCGATCACCGATGTCATCAAGGCCATGCCCAACCTGATCAAAATGCAGGCTTGGCGCTCAATTTACAGCATGGTGGCCCAGTACATCAAGCACCCCAAGCTGCGCATCGTCATGAGCTTTCACCCGCTTTTGATCGGTGGCAATCCGTTTTCAGTCACTTGTATCTATTCCTTGATCCATGTCTTGGAGCGGCGCTGGGGGGTGCACTCGGCCATGGGCGGCACCGGTGCGATTGTGCAAGCCTTGGTCAAGCTGCTGGCCAACCGGCAGGTGCCGATACGCTACAACGCCCCAGTGACTCGTATACGGGTAGAACAAGGCACAGCCGTGGGTGTGGAACTGCAAAGTGGCGAATTCCTGCCCGCAGACATCGTGGTAAGCAATGCCGACGCGGCCTGGACTTACAAGCACCTGGTCGCTCCTGAGCAGCGCCGTCATTGGACCGACAAACGCATTGCCAAAGGCAAGTACTCCTCGGGTTTGTTTGTTTGGTATTTCGGTACCAACCGCCAGTACCACGATGTGCCGCACCACATGATGGTGCTGGGTCCACGCTACCAAGGTTTGCTGCAAGACATTTTCAAAAACCACACCCTGTCCAAAGACTTCAGTCTTTACCTGTACCGCCCAACTGCCACCGACCCGTCCTTGGCACCTGCGGGCTGTGACAGTTTTTACGCCTTGTCGGTGGTGCCCAACTTGAGCAGCGAAACCGATTGGCCTGCCATCACCGAGCGCTATCAAGACGCGATCGCCTCGGTGTTGCAAGACACGGTGCTGCCCGACTTGAAACAACACGTCGTGTCCTCCAAGGTCACAACACCGCAAGATTTCCAAGACCGCTTGTGGTCTTACAAAGGCGCAGGGTTTGGTCTCGAACCCATATTGCTGCAAAGTGCTTGGTTTCGTCCGCACAACCGCAGCGAGGATGTACGCAATTTGTTCATGGTGGGAGCCAGCAGCCAGCCCGGTGCCGGTGTACCCAGTGTCTTGATGTCCGCCAAAATGCTAGAACAGGTGGTGCCCCATGCCTTTGCCGTTCACGGATAAAGCCGACGCCGATCTTGTCGCTTGCGTCGAGATGATGCGTGGTGGCTCGAAAACGTTTTTCGCCGCCAGTCGCTTGCTGCCCCCGCGCGTGCGTGCCGCCGCCATCGCCTTGTACGCGTTTTGCCGGGTGGCCGACGACATGGTCGACACCGGCAACTCGATCGAGCGCAGCCTGCAAGTGCTCAACCACCGCTTGAACCTGATTTACGCTGGCACACCGATGTCGCATGTGGAAGACCGCGCCTTGACCGTGGTTGTCCAGCGCCACCAATTGCCAAGGCATTTGCTCGACGCCTTGCTCGATGGTTTTGCCTGGGACGGCCACGAGCGTCGCTACGAATCCATGGAAGATTTGCACGGCTATGCCGCCCGCGTGGCTGGCAGTGTCGGCGCCATGATGTGTTGGATCATGGGCCCGCAACAAGCGGTCACGCTGGCACGCGCTTGCGAACTGGGTGTGGCGATGCAACTCACCAATATCGCGCGCGACGTCGGTGAAGACGCTCGGTTGGGCCGCATCTACCTGCCTCTGCAATGGCTGCGTGAAGAAGGCATCGACCCCAACGCGTGGCTGGCATATCCCGTCAACACCCCTGCTTTGCAGCGCGTGATTCGGCGGGTGCTGGACGAAGCCGATCGTTTGTACAAACAGTCACGCGCTGGCATTGCCGAGTTGCCCCGCGATTGCCGCTCAGCGATCTTGTCTGCCGGTTTGATCTACGCCGAAATTGGTCACCAATTGCGACGCACTGGCTTGGACTCGGTGAACCACCGCAGCGTGGTCAGCACCAAGCGCAAGCTCTGGCTGCTGGCCCGGGCCTGGCTGCAATCGCGCTGGGTGAGTGTGCAGCGCCACCAACCCCAAGCCTTGTCGGGCATTGCTTACCTGGTTGAGCAATGCCAGCTCAGTCCCGCCAACGGCAGCATCCTTGACCTTGCGGCGAAAAAACAACCCAGCCTGGAAAACATGCTGATGATTTTTGAACGCTTGGAGTGGCAGCGCATGCAGAGCGCGAGCAGGCAACTGAATCGCCAGTGATACCTTTCGTTGGCGAATCAAACCTCTCAGGGTTGGTGTTTGGCCAACACCTGTTTGATCAAGTCCTTGGACCAAGCTGGTTTGTCTGGCGCATAGCGCAGGCGCATCCATGACACCAGCTCGACCAACTGCGCTTGCGACAAGCTGTCCTTGAAGCCAGGCATGAAGCCCGCCTGCTTGGACGGTGGCTGCAAAACACCGTGCAACACGACTTGCACCAAGTTGTCGGGACTCGCGCTGTGCAGATTGCCGTTCAAGGCCAAGGGCAGGTTTTGGCCGAGCACCATCGGTCCCTCACCATCATGGTGGCAAGACCCGCAGCTGCCTTCAAACTGGCGTTGCGCCGCTGACGGCAGGGGTGCGCTTTGGGCCGCGGCTTGCACCCGCAGCAAGGCTTGTTGGCCCAGGGCTTCATCGCTCAGGGTTGCAGGCTGGGGCGTTTGCAAGGAGGCGAGATACACCGCCATGGCCTGCAAGTCTTGGTCTGGCACGGTTTGCAAATTGCGCACCACTTGCGCCATGGGTCCGCTGGCCACGCCATGCAGGCCAGTGAAACCCTGTCGCAAGTAGTTGAAAAAATCCTCGGCTCGCCATGGCAAAGGCGAGTCGTTCAATGCGGTCAAGGGCGGGGCATGCCAGCCATCGACCAACGCACCTTGCAAATAGGCGCTGGTGTTTTTCTCTGCACCCAACAAATTGCGTGGTGTGTGGCAAGCGCCGCAATGCGCCACGCCATTGACCAGGTATTCACCTCGGTTCCAAACAGCACTTTGGCCAGCGTCATAGCGGTAAGGGCTGGACAGGTGAAACAAGCCGTTCCACACCGCCATCAGCGGTCGCCAGCCCAGGCCTGCGGCCATGTCTGCAGCTGGCGTGGCTTGCGAAACCGTGGTTTGGTTCATCAACCAGGCATACAAAGCGGTCATGTCTTCGTCGCTCAATTTGGCAAACGCGGTGTAGGGAAACACGGGATACAAGGCATGCCCATCGCGGGAGATGCCTTGTCGCATCGCACGCTCAAACGCCTGGTAAGACCAAGCCCCCAGGCCGGTGAGCATGTCGGGTGTCAAGTTGGTGCTGTAGACCGTGCCAAAGGCGGTTTGAAAGGCTTTGCCACCTGCAAAGGGTTCGCCTTGGTCGCTGGTGTGGCAGGTGATGCAGTTGCCCAAGGCCGCCACCTGCGCACCGCGCGCCAACACCTCTGGGCTGACCTGCGGCAAAACACGGTTGGTCAGGGTTGGCAAGGCCGGGTGCCAACCCAACACGCTGGCCGCCAAGCCGAGCACCGCCAGGGCGCCACCGGTGGCTTGTCGCCAGCGCAAGGACCAACCGCGCATCACACCCGGTTGCACCGAGGGCGAAGGCTTGAATGGCTCGGCGGCGGGTGTGTGTCGGGCTGGGGCTGGCAAGGGGTGCAAGGCGGCACGCACCACCTCGGGCGTGAAAGGCGGGTTACGAAATCGAACGCCCGTTGCATCGAAGATGGCATTGGCAATGGCTGCCGTGCCTGGCACCGACGAAGACTCACCCGCCCCCAAGGGGTCTGCCAAGGGTCGGGGCATTTGCACCACCTCAATCACAGGCACCTGACGGAAACCCAAAATCGGGTAACTGCCCCACTCTGCACTGGTGACCCGGCCATCTTGCGCATCGGTTTGCACCTGCTCCATCAAAGCGCGGCTGGTGGTTTGCAAAACATTGCCGTGTATTTGCTGTTCCACGCCTTTGGGGTTGACCACCATGCCGGCGTCATGGCCGACCACCACCCGCTTGACTTGCACCTCGCCGGTGTTTTTGTGAACCCAGACATCGGCCACCCAAGCGGCCCAGGCCGCGCCAAAGCCAGGCCATTTGCTGTGGGTGTAACGCGCATACGCCATGCCCTGCCCGACCAACCAATCGCCCTGCGCTGCTTGTTGTTGCGGTTGTGTGTGCGCTTGCCAACCCGCTTTTTCAGCGGTGGCCTGAACCATGTCGCGGGCGCGTTCATCGCTGAGGTGTTGCAGGCGGTATTGCAACGGGTCCATGCCAGCGGCATGGGCCAATTCGTCAATAAAGCTCTCGTGGGCAAACGCGTTGGGCAAGGCGGAAACACCGCGCAACCATGAGGCCCGCAAAATCGGCGGCATGTCGTTGACCGTGACCCGCAGATCGGGGTAGTTGTAAGGCGGGCGCGCGGTGCGGTCACCCATCTCGAAAGCCTGAGCCGATGGCTCAACCGTGCGGGTCAGCAACAAGGCCAACGTGGTCGCGCCATTAGACGGGTAAGCGGTTTGGAAGTCATAGCCCATGGGCTCGCCTTGCGAATTCAAGCCACCGCGCACCTGCATCAGTTGCGCCGCGCCCTTGGGCTCCCACAGGTGTTCTTGGGCGCGGGTGAGTTGCACCCGCACCGGGGCACCCACGGCCTTGGACAACAGGGCTGCATCGGCGGCCACATCGTCCGCGCCATTGCGGCCATAACAACCCGCGGCCTCCATGCGGATCAGGTTCACCTCGGTGTCATGCACGCCACACAAGCGGGCCAAATCAGCGCGCAAGGCATGCGGGTTTTGGGTACCGGCCCAGACCAACAAGCGGTGTGGCGAGTTGTCCAGGTTCAACCAATATGCCACCGCACACGAAGGGCCGATGCTGGCGTGCAATTGGTAGGGCCAGACATAGGTGCGCTGCAAGGTATGGCTGGCATCCGCCAAGGCCTGGTCCACCAGGCCTTCATTGACCACCTCGCGCGGTGTGCTGGGGTTGCGGCGTATCGCGTTTTCCAGGTCATCGGTCTGAGGCATGCCCGGCCAAGGTTTCCAATGCACGACCAGTTCGCGCATGGCTTGCTCGGCATGCTCTTCACGTTCGGCCACCACGCCCACGAAATCGCCCTGAACCACCACGCCACGGATGCCTGGGACATGGGCAATCGACTGCGCATCCACGCGATCCAAGGTGCGGCCAATGAAGTCGCCGCTGTCAGCGCCCGCGTAAGGCGGGCGGATCACACGGCCATGCATCATGCCGGGCATGCGCATGTCGTGCACATACACCACATCGGCAAACACCTTGGACGGGATGTCCACACGCGGCAGGCTTTGCCCCACGGTCTGGTGTTGCGCAACCGCTTTGAGCGGTGTGTCCATGACCAACTGCAATTCAACCGACTGTCCTTGCAACAGTTCGCCCACGGACAGCTGGGGTTGATGAGGGGCTTGCAGCACACCATCCATCAGCTGCACGTCCTCCACCGACACTTGCCAACGAAGCGCTGCTTGTTGGATCAACCATTGGCGAGCCTGTGCCGCGGCGGCGCGCAAGGGTGCGGCATGCACTTGGATAGAGGCGCTGGCGATGGTGGCGCCTTGGTTGGGCGAGACATCGGTCATGCCCATGAGCACATGGACCTGCGGGGGTGATGCGTTGAGTTCTTCAGCGACCAGTTGGGTCAAGGCGGTGCGCAAGCCGGTGCCCAGATCCACATGGCCGTGCAATGCCGTGACACTCGCGTCGTCCCACAGCGCCAACAAGCACTCAGGGCCTTCGCTGGGGTCGCTGTAAACAAACGACGGTTGACCGGCATCCGGCGGTGCGGCAGGCAAGAGCGGACGCACGATGCGCAAAACGCCTGTGCTGTTGAAAAGATCAGCGCGTGAAAAAACCTGTTGGGCGCGCATGGTCTCAGGCCGTGGCTGCGCGCATCAACTGCGCGGCACGCTGAACCGCGGCCACGATCTCAATATGTGTACCGCAGCGGCACAGGTTGCCAGACAAGGCTTGGCGAATCTGTTGTTCACTGGGGTCGGGGTGACGCGCCAGCAAAGCAACGCTCACCATGACCATGCCGTTCAAACAATAGCCGCATTGCGCGGCTTGTTGTTCAATGAATGCTTGTTGCACAGGATGGGGTTGCTGGGCGTTACCCAAGCCCTCGGCGGTGGTGATCTCACGGTGTTGAATCTCGACCGCTGGGATGACGCATGCACGCGCGGGCACACCATCGACCAACACGGTGCAAGCACCGCACTCACCCAAACCGCAACCGAACTTGGGGCTGTTGAGCCCCAAGTCGTTGCGCAACACATGCAAAAGCGAGGCCGACGTGGTCAGTCGGCGATGCACCGCCTGAGCGTTGACCTGCAAACAAACGTCGGTTGACCTCGGCTTTGGCATGGGTTGACAAACAGCGCAGGTTCAGCCGAGTTGGATGTCGCTGGACTGGATGCGTTTGACACCCTTGGCGGCCATGTTTTTCCAGGCTGCTGCGAGTGAGCCATTGAGGTCAATGGCGCGGCAAGCGTCTTCCACCACATAGGTTTCAAAGCCAGCGGCACGGGCATCCATGGCGGTCCACGCGACGCAGAAGTCGGTGGCCAGGCCAGTCACAAACACGGTTTTGATGCCGCGTTGCTTCAAGTAGCCAGACAAGCCTGTGGCGGTTTTGGCATCGGCTTCCATGAAGGCCGAGTAGCTGTCGACTTTGGGGTGATAGCCCTTGCGGATGATGAGTTGCGCAGAAGGCAAAGCCAGGTTGGGGTGTAACTCGGCGTCTTTCGTGCCTTGCACGCAGTGGTCAGGCCACAGCACTTGCATGCCATAAGACAGCTTGGTGGTCTCGAAGGGTTTTTTGCCTGCGTAAGCAGACGCGAAAGAGGCGTGGCCCTTGGTGTGCCAGTCTTGCGTGACCACGATGTTTTCGAACGCCGCAGAGATGCGGTTGATGACGGGCACCACCTCTTGGCCTTTGGCCACGGGCAAGGTGCCACCGTCGACAAAACAGTTTTGCACGTCCACCGCGATCAACACCGATTTCGAGCCCGGTTTGATCTGGGTATTGGCAAGGGCCCAAGGTGCAAGCGCACCGAGTGCACCCAAGGAGCCCATGGCTGTCAAAAGTTTCCTGCGATCTGTTTTCATATTCGATCTCCACTACAAAAAAACGCACAACCCGTGCGTGGGGATTCAGGTCAACGCAGGCCGTCTGTGCCCACGATCTCATGAGCTTGCAAGCCGCCAATGCGCGGGTGCGGGCGGCCGCTGTCGGTCACCACCACCGCCACCACGATTTCGTTGGCGCGCGGCGCATCGCTCACACGTGCTTCCATGGCGTCAAAGTGGCTGCGCACAAAGGCAGCGTCCTTGTGGCCCAGAGGCACGTCGATCGCGGTACCCAAGCCGCCTTGTTTTTTCGCCGAGGGCACCAGCGCTGCGCCTTTGCTGACCGCTTTGCGCAAAGGCGCGCCCAGCTTGGGGTGCAGGATGGCTGCCGCGTGTTCCAGCTCACCGCCCTCGCCCACGATGGCGGCTTTGCCGTAACTGTGCGCCTGCTCGGGCGCGATGCCCAAGGCTTGGACACAACGCTCACCCAACAGCCCCCCCAACTCCTCGCCGATGTCGATCAGCTGGTCTAAGTGGTCGCTGTAAGCACCTGCATAGGGGTTGGCGATCACCGCCATGGCCAAAGCGCGGCGGGTGGGCGGATTCACCGCTTGGCCGCCTTCTTGCAGTACCTCGTCCACCTGCACAATGATTTTTCGAATCTGGGCTTTCATCTGTGTCTCCTGCGCTGTCAGCGCAATCCATTCCATTGGCTGATGTCTGGGGCGGCCAAGCCACCGACCCGGTCATGCACCCGCGCACCGGTGGCCATGGCCAAGATCAGCACGATTTCATCTGCGCGTGGCGCACCCGGCACCCGCACCTCGATCGCATCGAAATGACTGCGCACGTAACTGGCGTTGATGTGGGTGAGTGGCACGTCCAGCGAGGCCCCGGGCGGGCCGACTTTTTTGGTCGACGGCACGATGGCCAGTGCATTGCCCGGCTGACCGCTGGGTTTGTCTTCACCGCCGCCTTGGGTGTAAGCAGCCCGGTCGCCTTTCCAACCCAACAACTCGCGCATGGCGTAGCCACCCGGCACATGCCACAAAGCACCGTGTTCCAGCTCACCCGCCGCACCCACGATCGCGCCTTTGCCATAACTTTGGATGGCTTGAGCGGTCACACCCATGGCTTGGCAGAGTTGGCGAGCCAAGTCGATACCCAAGGGGTTCAAGGCTTCCATCATCGGCAGTATGTCTGCGTGGTACTGGCCTGCATACGGGTTGCGCAGCACAGCCGCGATCGCGCCGCGCCGCAAAGGTGTCTTGGCCACCGGACCCATCTCGTGGTGGATCTCTTCCACATGGGTCAAGATCCGTCGGACATCAATCAGTGCTGCGCTCAAACCAAACACTCCAAGGGTTGCGCCACAGCCACTTGGCCCTGGCAACACAAAAAGGCTGCTTGCAGTTGGCCACGCTGCTGCATGGCATGGGCACAGTCTAGCCCGAGTTGCACAGCGCGGGCCACCCATGCACTGGGCAGGCGCGGCACATCGACCGTGACCCGCCGATCCCCCAAATCCGTGTCGTCGCGCAGGCTGTTGGCCGGGAGGCGAACGATGTCTGGGTGTTCGAGGTTGACCGCATTGGCGATCAAGGTGGCGGCCACATCCGCCTGCGCAGCGGTCTGGGCCAACACGGTCACGCTGTCGGCGATGCCCAAGGAAAAACTGCGTCCTCGCCAACCACTGGTGGCCACACCGCGCATCGGCATCTCATGGCTGAGCTGAAAAGCACCATCGACCACCAAGTCGCAGCGCGGGTCGCCGGCCAAGGCAGCTTGCAAATCACGCACCAGTCCGATCTGAAAGCGCTGTCCTTGGGTCAAATGCAAAGCGATGTCACCGCCATTGTTCACATAGGCACGCTCAATGCCTGGCTGCACCAAGGCTTGTAGCACCTCCTGCGCCACCGCCCCAGCCACCGCCACCATGGGTGTGATGAAACCATCGGGCGTGGCCCAAGCAGCTTCTTGCGCGGCCTGCCCCATGCGCCTGGCCACTGGACCCTGCAAGTTGGCACCGAGGGAGGAGCCGACAGGGGCACGCAATGCGGGGAGTTCTTGCACCAAAGCGGGCAACACAGATTCAAAACACCGCCAAGCGCTTGCCAGCGCATGTTCCACCACCGCGGGTGGGCCATCGGCTTCTAAGACGATGTCGATCGGACCGTGCTGGAAATGCCAACGCGCCTCACCCAGGAATCGACGGGTGGCTTGCATCTGG
>CAMCES010000014.1 GCA_945873925.1 Bordetella parapertussis | reverse complement strand
TTCACCATCGGCAAAGAAGTGTGGATTGAGCGGGACGACTTCGCAGAAGTGCCCCCCAAGGGCTACAAGCGTTTGAGCCCGCCACAAAGCAACCCCGATGGGTCCACATCCCCCGGCGCGGTGGTGCGCTTGAAAGGTGGCTTTGTGGTCGAGTGCACGGGTTGCAGCAAAGACGCCAACGGCGTGGTGACCGAAGTGCATGCCAAGGTGTTTCCTGAAACCAAGAGCGGCAAGGCAGGCTCGGACAGCGTGAAAGCCAAAGGCGTGATCACCTGGGTGGGCGTCGTCGATGGCGTGCAAGCCGAGGTGCGTTTGTACGACCGCTTGTTCAGCGACGCCCAACCCGACGCCGGTGGCAAAGACTTTTTGGAAGCCCTCAACCCCCACAGCCTGCAAGTGGTGCAGGCCTTCGTGGAACCTTCTTTGCTGAATGCCTTGCCCGATCAGAAGTTTCAGTTCGAACGACTCGGCTACTTTGTGGCGGATCGGGTGAATCACTCGGCTCAACACTTGGTGTTCAACAGTGCGGTGGGATTGAAGGACAGTTGGGCGAAATAATCATCTAAATGGAGACACCATGAACACCACCGAACTTTTCTCATTGCAAGGCCGCGTGGCCCTCGTCACTGGCGGCTCACGCGGCATTGGCCGCATGATCGCCAAAGGCCTCTTGTGCCAAGGCGCCCGGGTTTACATCACGGCCCGCAAAGCCGCTGCATGTGACCAGACAGCCAAAGAACTGTCTGCCTTTGGCACCTGCATCTCCATGCCTTTGGACATATCAAACCAAGAAGGCATTGCGCAGTTGGTGCAGCAGTTGGGGGAGAAAGAAAAACACTTGGACATCTTGATCAACAACGCCGGTGCGGCCTGGGGCGCGCCGTTTGACGAGTTCCCCGAAGCTGGTTGGGACAAGGTGGTGGACCTCAACATGAAGACACCGTTTTTCTTGACGCAAGCCTTGGCCCCCATGCTGCGCCTAGCGGCCAAGCATCAGATGGCCAAGGTGATCAACATTGCCTCCATTGACGGCCTCTCGGTCAACCCCTGGGAAACCTACTCTTATTCAGCGAGCAAAGCAGGTGTGATCCACCTGACCAAACGCATGTCGCTTGAACTCATCAAAGACGGCATCTGTGTGAATGCCATCGCACCCGGTGCCTTCGCCTCCGAGATGAACCGGGAAGCACGCGACCACGGCGATGCCACTGCACAGACCATTCCTGCGAAACGCATTGGCAAAGACGAGGACATGGCGGCGGCAGCCATTTACCTGAGCAGCAACGCGAGTGATTATGTGGTGGGTCACACCCTGGTGGTTGATGGCGGTGTGACGCTGGCCAGAGGCTGAGGCGATAATCGCTCCATCAAGGAGGAAATGTCATGGCCAAAGGTGAACAACGCAGCAACAAAATGGCTAAAAAGCCAAAGAAAGACACAACACCTGCCAAGGTCATCGTGCCAGGTGACCGCCCTGTCGCGCCCACGACCTTTGTGGCACCACGCGGCAAACTGAAAAACAAGTGATCAACCCCAGAGGGCTTAATGCACCGAGCCCTTGAGTGCTGCTGGCAACGGAAACGGCAACACGCCAATGCCCTCTTCCAACAAAGCCTGTGTTTCTTGCGGGCTGACATGGCCGCGAATACCCCGCTCTTGGGCTTCACCGTAATGCATCTTGCGGGCTTCTTCTGCAAATTGGGTACCGACATCCTCGGTGTTTGTCATGACGTGTTGAACCATCTTCAACCAAGCCGCACGAACATCTGCCGGCATGGCTGAGAGGCTCACCGCGGTCTGTGCTTGACTGACCACTTGCTCCGTGGTCTCAGGCGCAGTTTCTTGCATGCCGGAGCCATATTTGCCGAGCAGGTTCAAGCGAGGGGCGCTGAGCATTTTGTTGATTTGGCTGTCACCACAGAACGGACATTCAACCAAGCCTTGTGAGCGCTGGGTTTGATACGCGTCCTCGGAAGCAAACCAACCTTCGAAATCATGCTGGTGATGGCAGCGGAGGTTAAGGACTTTCATTTGGCGATCATGGCACAAGTCAGGCTGGCGAGACAGAGCCGCTGATCAAGTCCCTAAGGTTTGAACCACGGCATTGGCACACAAGGCCATCAAGCCCCCGGGCATCAAGCCTAACAACAAGACCAATGCGCCGTTGATGGACAAAACAACGCGCACTTGCGTGTCAGCCATCAAGGCTACAGCTGTCAGGGGCGGGTCAAAGTACATGACTTTGATGACCCGCAGGTAGTAGAAGGCACCCACCAAAGACATCAAGACCGCATAAACCGCCAAAACCAAAGCGCTGGTTTGTCCAGAAGCCACCAAGGCTTGCAAGACCGATAACTTGGCAAAGAAGCCAACCAGCGGAGGTACACCCGCCAAAGAAAACAAACAAATGGCCATGACACCCGCAAACAACGGGCTGCGCTGGTTCAAGCCCGCCAAGTCGGCAATCTCTTCGCTTTCAAAGCCCTCGCGAGCCAACAGCAAAATCACACCAAACACACCCAAGGTAGTCAGCACATAAGTCACCATGTAGAACATGGCGGAACTGTAGGCATTGGCACCAGCGGAGGTATTGCCATTGCTCACCCCAGACAACATGCCAATCAACACAAAGCCCATTTGGGCAATGGTCGAAAAAGCCAGCATGCGCTTTAAATTCGATTGGGCAATGGCGGAGAAATTGCCAATCGCCAAGGTCACCACAGCCAACACCACCATCATTTGCTGCCAATCAATCGCCAATGGCAACAAGCCATCGACCAGCAATCGCATCATCAATGCAAATGCCGCCAATTTCGGGGCAGCTGCAATCATCAGGGTGACTGCAGTTGGTGCGCCTTGGTAAACATCGGGCACCCACATGTGGAATGGCGCAGCGCCCAGCTTGAAAGCAATGCCACACACCACAAACACCAAACCCAACACCAACACTTGGTGTTTGATGTGGCCACTGGCCACAGCGGAGAAGACAGCGGTCAAATCCAAGCTGCCCGTGGCACCGTAAAGCATGGACAAACCATAGAGCAAAAAGCCGCTGGCCAAAGCGCCCAACACGAAGTACTTCATGGCTGCTTCTGTTGCATCCCCGTGGTCACGGCGCAGTGCCACCAGGGCATAGCTTGAGAGTGTCAGCAACTCCAGACCCAGGTACAACACCAAGAAGTTGTTGCCTGAAATCATGACAAACATGCCGAGCAAGGCAAGCAGGTTCAGGGAGAAAAACTCTCCCCCTGTCAACATCTGTCGATCAAATGCATAGGGGCGGCCATAGACCAAGGAGACCATCACGGCCAAAGTGGCAAAGCACTTGAGCCAATTACCCATGGCATCCGACACCACCATCTGTCCGAAGCCATAGGAGGTGCCGTTGGTTGTTGCATAGAAAGCCTCGAGCGCGGCCACCACCGCCAAAGTCGACATGGTGAGCGCGTATGTCAATGTCCGTTTGGGCGATTTCACCCAGAGATCGACCAGGGTGATCACGCAGGTCATGACCAGCAACACGATTTCGGGGTAAGCCGTCACCCAGTTGAAGTTTTGCATCATGGTTGAAGTCCAGTCGGGGTCATGGTCGGGTCATTGGGGTAACTTGCTGATGGACACATGCTCAAGCAAATGACTGACAGACACATTCATCACGTCCGTGAAAGGCTTGGGATACACCCCCATCCACAACACCGCAACTGCCAACAAGGCCAGCATGAAAAATTCACGCCCATTGATGTCCGTCAGTTCGCGCACCTGCGCATTGGTCACCGGGCCGAGGTAGACACGCTTGACCATCCAAAGGGTGTAGGCGGCACCAAAGACCAAGGCCGATGCAGCCAATATGCCAAGCCAAAAATGGAACTTCACCGCAGCCAAAATCACCATCCATTCGCCAACAAAACCGGCAGTTCCAGGCAAACCGCAATTGGCCATGGCAAACAAGAGCGCAAAAGCAGTGAATTTGGGCATGGTGTTGACCACACCGCCATAGCTGGCTATGTCCCGCGAATGCACCCGGTCGTATAAGACACCGATGCATAAAAACATCGCAGCCGATACAAAGCCATGGGCAATCATTTGCACAATCCCACCACCCACACCCAGCTCACTGAACATGAAAAACCCCAGGGTCACAAAACCCATGTGGGCCACCGATGAATAAGCCACCAGTTTTTTCATGTCTTGCTGCACCACGGCCACCAAGCCGACATACACCACCGCAATCAGTGACAAAGCAATCATCAACCAAGCCCATTCATGTGAAGCATCCGGGGCAATCGGCAAAGCAAAGCGCAAAAACCCATAAGCACCCAGCTTGAGCATGATGGCGGCCAGCACAGCAGAGCCACCCGTGGGGGCTTCTACGTGCACATCAGGCAGCCAGGTATGCACTGGCCACATCGGCACCTTGACTGCAAAGGCTGCAAAAAAAGCAAAGAACAACAAAGTCTGAGCATGAGAAGACAGGGGAAGCTGATGCCAGGCTTGGAGGTCAAAGCTGCCGTTGGAGCTGATGTAGAGGTAGACCAAGGCCACCAACATGAGCAAGGAGCCCAGCAAGGTGTAGAGAAAGAACTTGAATGCCGCGTATATGCGGTTGGCCCCCCCCCAGACACCAATGATCAGGTACATCGGAATCAAGGTGGCTTCAAAAAACACATAAAAGAGCATGCCGTCCAAGGCGCAAAATACCCCAACCATCACGCCACTGAGAACCAAGAATGCACCCATGTATTGGTTGACACGCTCGGTGATGACCTCCCAACCGGCAATGATCACCACCAGGGTGATGAACGCGGTCAGCAATACAAACCACAGCGAGATGCCATCCACACCCAGGTGGTAGTGCATGTTGAACCGATCAATCCAAGGCAGGTTTTCAACAAACTGCATGGCGGCACTGGTGTTGTCAAAGCCGACATAAAGCGGCAGGGTCATGACAAAACTGACGAAGGCCCCCAACAAAGCCAGCCAACGGACTTCCTTGGCATGCTCATCGCGTCCAAAAGCAAGCAGCAAAATACCAAAACAAATCGGTGTCCAAATGGCCAGGCTCAAGATTCCCATGGCGTCTCTCTGTTTTGGTTAAGAGTCAATTGCATCAAAAATATCATCATGGTTTGAGCCAAACAAACCAGGTGATCAGACCAAACATGCCCAAAATCATGAGCAATGCGTAGTGGTAGAGAAAACCCGATTGCAAACGCCTGACGCTGTTAGACAGCTTCCCAACCAAGCGCCAAGAGCCATTGACCAACCAGCCATCAATCAAACCTTGGTCACCTCGCTTCCACAAAACACTGGCCAGGTAACGGGTGCCGCGCGCCAACACTTGTTCATTGAACGCGTCCAGGTAGTACTTGTTAACCAACAGGGTGTGCACAGGCTTGAACATGCGTTCAACAGCGGCAGGCAATGCAGGGTTGATCATGTAGCAATAAAAAGATGAGACAACGCCGGCCAGTGCCAGCCAAAAAGGCCAAGTCACCAAGCCGTGCTCTGCCATGGCCATCGCACCACGGAATTTGTCTTGCAACTCATGCATCGCGGGATGAGCGCTGGCGTTGACCGTGATCGCGTCTTTGAAGAAGTCCCCAAACAACATGGGCCCTATCGTCAAGTAGCCAATAAAGACCGAAGGAATCGCTAACAACACCAGTGGCACGGTGACCACCCACGGGGGTTCGTGCGGCGCATGGTGTTCACCATGGCCGTGCTGATCGTGCTGCGCATCAGGATGCTGCTCGAAACGTTCTTGACCGTGGAAGACCAAGAAATACAGGCGAAACGAATAAAAGGCGGTGATGAAAACCCCGGCCAATACCGCGACATAGGCCCAAGAGGCAGCAGGCAGGTTGCTGGCAGCAACGGCTTCAATGATGCTGTCTTTCGAGTAAAAACCCGAGAACAACGGCGTGCCAATCAAGGCCAAGGAACCCAACAAGAATGTGATCCAGGTGATTGGCATGTATTTGCGTACCCCTCCCATCCAACGGATGTCTTGGTTGTGGTGCAAACCCATGATGACCGACCCTGCAGCCAAGAACAACAGTGCCTTGAAGAAGGCATGCGTCATCAGGTGGAAAACCGCAACCGAGTATGCAGACGCACCGAGGGCCACGGTCATGTAGCCCAGTTGTGACAGGGTGGAATACGCCACCACCCGCTTGATGTCATTTTGCACAATACCCAAGAAACCCATGAACAAAGCAGTGATCGCACCGATCACCATGATCAGGTTCAAGGCAGTGTCAGAGAGTTCAAACAAGGGAGACATGCGCGCCACCATGAAAATGCCAGCCGTCACCATGGTTGCTGCATGGATCAGGGCTGAAATCGGGGTAGGTCCTTCCATGGAGTCCGGTAACCACACATGCAAAGGGAACTGGGCTGATTTACCCATTGCGCCAATGAACAAGCAGATACAAATGACCGTGACCAACATGGTTTCTTGACCCAACATCAACCATGGAAATTCCATGTTGGCCAATTCAGCGGTGCGCGAAAAAATGTCTGTGTAGTTCAGCGAGCCGGTATAGGCAGCAATCAAACCAATGCCCAAAATGAATCCAAAGTCACCCACACGGTTGACCAAAAAAGCTTTCATGTTGGCAAAAACAGCGGTGGGTTTGTTGAACCAAAAACCAATCAGAAGGTAAGACACAAGGCCCACAGCTTCCCATCCAAAAAACAGCTGTAGCAAGTTGTTGCTCATGACCAGCATCAACATCGAGAAAGTAAACAAAGAGATGTAGGAGAAGAAACGGTTGTAACCCTCGTCCTCTGCCATGTAACCGATGGTGTAGATGTGCACCATCAGGGACACGAAGGTCACCACGCACATCATCATCGCCGTCAAGCCATCCACCATGAAACCAATTTCCATGGTTAAACCGCCAACCTCCATCCAGGTGTAAATCGTTTCATTGAAACGGGCACCGTCATGCACCACGCTGTAGAGGGTTTGCGCAGACAAAACAAAGGAGATCACAATACCCAAGATAGTCAGGCTGTGCGAGACGCGACGGCCCATCCGGTCACCGCCCAAACGGGTGCCCCAGATACCGGCGAGCACGGCACCCACCAATGGCGCCAAAGCGATGGTGAGCAAGCTAGAGGCTTGTAGAGTTTGGCTCATGGTGAATCTGCTCAGCCCTTGAGGGAATTGAGTTCATCCACGTCGACACTGGACCGGTTGCGAAACAACAAGACCAAAATGGCCAAGCCGATCGCCGACTCGGCCGCTGCAACAGTCAAAATGAAAAAAACGAAAATTTGCCCTTGCATATCCCCCAAGTAATGAGAGAAGGCAACGAAATTGGTGTTGACCGCCAGCAGCATCAGCTCAATGGCCATCAGCAAAACGATCAGGTTTTTGCGGTTTAAAAAAATCCCGATGACCGATAACGCAAACAAAACGGCGCCCAAGGTGAGGTAGTGACCAAGTGTGACAGTCATGCTTTAGGCTCCTCGACCACTGGGGCCAAAACAGGCTGGTGAACCGGATCGACTTTGACCATGCGAAGCCGGTCAGAAGGTTTGACCCGGATTTGCTCAGATGCATCCTGCAACTTGCTGTCCTTGCGTTCGCGCATGGTCAGGGCAATCGCAGCAATGATGGCCACAAGCAAGATCACGGCAGCAATTTCCAGGGGGTACAGGTAATGTGTGTAAAGAGCGGTACCCAAATCCTTGGAGTTTGAGATTTGCATGCCAGGGGCTGCCACCGCCTCCACCGGTGCTGGCGCCGAGCGAAAGCCACCCATCAGAACCGAAGCGAGTTCAAGCGCCAAAATCGCGCCAATCGACGCAGCCAATGGAAAGTGACTCCAAAACCCTTTTTTGAGGGTGTCTATGTTGATGTCGATCATCATGACCACGAACAAAAACAAGACCATCACCGCACCCACATAAACCAGCACCAAGGTGATTGACAGGAATTCGGCACCGAGCAGCATCCAAATGCCAGATGCTTGGAAAAAAGCCAGTATCAGGAAGAGCGCCGCATGCACAGGGTTGCGCACCGTGATCACACGCAACGCGGCAAACAGCAAAACGGCTGCAAAGATGTAGAACAGGGCAGACTTGACATCCATGTTGCTATCTTCCTTTGGGGTCAACGGTATTTGGCATCGGCTGCCTTGTTGGCTGCGATTTGGGGCTCGTAGCGATCACCGACAGCCAACAACATCTCTTTGGTGAAATACAAGTCGCCGCGCTTTTCACCGTGGTATTCAAATATATGTGTTTCCACGATGGAATCGACCGGACAGCTTTCCTCGCAAAAGCCACAAAAAATGCATTTGGTCAAATCAATGTCATACCTTGATGTGCGACGTGAACCGTCTGCTCGCACATCTGACTCGATGGTGATCGCCATCGCCGGGCAGACTGCCTCACACAGCTTGCAAGCGATGCATCGCTCTTCACCGTTTTCATAACGACGCAACGCATGCAGGCCCCTGAAACGAGGGCTCTGCGGGGTTTTTTCCTCGGGAAATTGCACTGTGACCTTGCGGGCAAACATGTAACGGCCGGTGATCGCAAAGCCTTTGATGAATTCAAGCAGTAAAAAACTGGAGAAAAAGTCAGCCCAGGAAAAAGGCGTTTGAGCTGTCATGGTGGACGGTTTGGTCATGGTCGCCTCTGTATCAATTCCAAATGTTCCAAGGCGTTTGCATCCAAACGCCCACCACAACCAACCACACCAGGGTGATGGGGATGAAAATTTTCCAGCCCAAGCGCATGATCTGGTCGTAACGGTAACGCGGGAAAGTGGCGCGCACCCACAAGAACATGGTGACCACCACAAACACCTTGACGGCCATCCATATCCAACCTGGTACCCAAGCCAGCCAGACCCAGTCTACCGGGGCCAACCAACCGCCCAAAAACAGGACCACGCACAGGGTAGACACCAGAATCATATTGGCGTATTCACCCAAGAAAAACATGGCGAAGGACATGCCCGAATACTCAATCATATGCCCAGCAACAATTTCCGACTCGCCCTCTACCACATCAAAGGGATGACGGTTGGTTTCGGCCAAGCTGGCGATGAAGAAAACGATGAACACCGGAAACAGGGGCAGCCAATTCCAGGACAAAAACCCAACACCTTGATCGGCAAACATACCTTTGTCCTGGCTCATCACGATGTCAACCATGTTCATGCTGCCCGACACCATCAGCACCACCACCAAACAAAAACCCATGGCGATTTCATAGCTGACCATTTGGGCAGAGGCGCGCAAGGCCCCCAAAAAGGCGTATTTGGAATTGGAGGCCCAGCCTGCAATGATGATGCCGTAGACCTCCAAAGAGGTGACCGCCATCAGGAACAACAGGCCTGCATTGATATTGGCCAAAACCACCTCAGGGCCAAAGGGCACCACAGCCCAGGCAGCCAATACGGGCATCATGGTCATGACTGGCCCGAGGAAAAACAAACCCTTGCTGGCTTTGGTGGGAAGGATGATTTCCTTGGTCAAAATTTTGACCGCGTCTGCAATCGGTTGAAGCAAGCCATAAGGGCCTATGCGGTTTGGACCAAGACGGATTTGGGTAAATCCAATGGCTTTGCGCTCCCACAATGTCAGGTAGGCAACACACAGCAGCAAGGGCAATACCACCGCGATGATTTTCATCAGCGTCCAAACCACTGGCCAGCCGATATTCACCCACCAAGCCGCATTGCTCAGCGCCGCGCCTGCATTGAACAAGCCATCAACCATGCAACACCTCTTGGGCATCTGCCGTGTGCTGCAAAGCAGGTGCGCGGCGGACCAGTGGATCGATTTGGTAGATAGAGGCTGTCACCGGCGCATGAAGGGCAGGCGTTAAATCCACATCGGCTTGGCAGGCGTTGGACAAGAGAGAGGGAATGTCGAGAGGCATGGCTTGCGCCCGCACCTCTTCAATGCTGTCATAGCCAAAACCAGGCAAATTCAACAAGGTGCCCAGTACCCGCCAAACTTTCCAAGCAGGCCGCGTTTCCGCCAGCGGACGCACCACACCATGGAAGCTTTGGGCACGCCCCTCGGTATTGACGAATGTGCCAGCGGTTTCGGTGAAGGGGGCAATGGGCAGCAGCACGTCGCTGACATCCAAATTGGTCTTGAAGGGTGACATCGTGACCACCATCCCGCCCTGACCGAGATGCGCGAGCGCCTCTTTGCCACCCGCGCAGTCAAACTCGGGCTCGAGGTGCAACAAGAACAATGCCTGCAGAGCCTTGGGCTGCAACATCTGTGCGGTGTGCATGCCACCTTGCACAGGCTGGGCTTTGACCACTTGGGCACCCACCGTGTTGGCCGCTTCGCCCAAATAACCCACGGTGGCGTCTGTTTGATGGGCTATCCAGTTGGCTAAGGTCAGCAAACTCGATGCTTTGGCATGGTGCGCAGCCGCGTTGCCCAACAAGATGGCTTTGTGCTCGCCAGACAAGAGAGATGTCGCGATGGCTATTGCCAGCGCTGCATCTGGGTTGC
This sequence comes from Bordetella parapertussis, assembly GCA_945873925.1. Classification (GTDB taxonomy): domain Bacteria; phylum Pseudomonadota; class Gammaproteobacteria; order Burkholderiales; family Burkholderiaceae_C; genus Limnohabitans. The sequence continues at coordinate 27,839 of CAMCES010000014.1, read as the reverse complement.
CCTGGGCAGGCGCTTGAATGCCTTTTTGCTGTGCAATGGCAGCTGCGATATCGGCTAAGTTTTGCACCCAGCCAGCACTGCCAGCCACGAGTGAATGCTTGAGTGGCATTGCCCAGTCCTGCTGAGACCCGACCAATGCGTTGACTTGTGCGCCACGTCGGGCCGCTTGGCGAATGCGTTGCGCCATCAGCGGATGGTCTTTGCGCAAATGGCTGCCAATCACCAACACGCGCTCGAGTGTGCTCAAACTGGCCAAGGACCTGCCCAACCAGCGCACAGGTGCGCCAGTCGGGAATTCAGCAGCACGCAAACGTGAGTCAATGTTGTCACTGCCCAAGGCGCGCATGAATTGCGCTGCCAGATGCAACTCCTCGAGGGTGCTGTGGGGACTGGCCAAACAACCCAAGGCGTTTGCACCGTGGTCTGCCTTGATTTGCTTGACGCCATTGGCGACGTATTCCAGCGCGGTGGTCCAGTCAACCAAATGCCACTGGCCATCCTGCTTGAGCATGGGATGGGTCAAACGATCTGGGCCATTGAGCGATTCGTAACTGAACCGGTCACGGTCGGCGATCCAGCATTCGTTGACCTCTTCGTTGTCATAAGGCACGACGCGCATCACTTGGTTGTTTTTCACCTGCACCACCAAATTCGCGCCAGTGGCGTCATGCGGGCTGATGGATTTGCGGCGGCTCAATTCCCAAGTGCGGGCCTGGTAGCGGAAAGGCTTGCTGGTGAGCGCGCCCACCGGGCAAATGTCAATCATGTTGCCAGACAGCTCGGAGTCCACGGTTTCACCCACAAAGGTTTCAATTTCGGAATGCTCACCACGGTGCGACATGCCCAGCTCCATGCTGCCTGCAATTTCTTGACCAAATCGGACACAGCGGGTGCAATGGATACACCGGCTCATCTCTTCCATGCTGATCAATGGACCCACATCTTTGTGGAACACGACCCGCTTTTCTTCGTCATAACGCGAGGCGCTGCCGCCATAACCCACCGCCAAGTCTTGCAATTGACACTCACCGCCTTGGTCACAGATGGGGCAATCTAAGGGGTGGTTGATCAACAGGAATTCCATCACCGACTTTTGCGCTTTGATGGCGCGGTCAGATTTGGTGTGCACCACCATGCCCTGCGTCACAGGCGTGGCGCAAGCAGGCATGGGTTTGGGTGCTTTTTCGATGTCGACCAAGCACATGCGGCAATTGGCCGCGATACTCAATTTCTTGTGATAACAAAAGTGGGGAATGAACGCACCGGCTTGTTCAGCAGCCTGAATCACCACGCTACCGGGTGCGACTTCCACTTTTTTGCCGTCGATCTCGATCTCAACCATGATGTGCAGCCCGCTCAGACGTAAGAAGAGACCATGCAGGTCTTGTGCGTGATGTGGTGTTCAAACTCTGGACGGAAATGCTTGAGCATGCCGCGCACCGGCATGGCCGCTGCGTCACCCAAAGCACAAATCGTGCGGCCCATGATGTTTTCAGCAACACTGTCGAGCAGATCCATGTCGCTGGGTCTGCCCTGCCCTGTTTCAATCCGGTCGACCATGCGTGACAACCAGCCTGTACCTTCGCGACACGGCGTGCACTGGCCACAAGATTCGTGCATGTAAAACGCAGACAAGCGTTGCAAGCTCTTGACCATGCAACGTGTGTCATCCATGACAATGACCGCGCCTGAACCCAGCATGGAGCCGGCTTTGGCGATCGCGTCATAGTCCATGGTGATGTCCATCATGAGGGAAGCTGGCAACACAGGGGCAGAAGAGCCTCCAGGGATCACCGCTTTCAAAGAACGTCCACCGCGCACTCCACCGGCCAATGCCAGCAGCTTGGGGAAAGGCGTACCCATGGGAACCTCGTAATTGCCGGGGTGCTCAACATCACCACTGACAGAGAAAATTTTGGTACCCCCGTTATTGGGTTTGCCACAGGCCAAATAAGCTGCGCCACCGTTGCGAATGATCCATGGCACGGCAGCAAAGGTTTCGGTGTTGTTGATGGTGGTGGGCTTGCCGTAAACACCGTAGCTGGCAGGGAAAGGGGGCTTGAACCGGGGTTGACCCTTTTTGCCTTCCAGGGATTCAAGCAAGGCGGTTTCTTCACCGCATATGTAGGCACCAAAACCATGCGTTGCATGCAACTGAAAACTGAAGTTGCTGCCATGGATGTTCTCGCCCAAAAAGCCTGCGGCCCTGGCTTCCTCCAAGGCAGCTTCGAAACGCTCGTAGCTTTGAAAAATTTCACCGTGGATGTAGTTGTAGCCCACACTGATGCCCATGGCGTAAGCGGCGATCGCCATGCCTTCGATCACGATGTGGGGGTTGAACTCCAAAATATCTCGGTCTTTGCAAGTCCCTGGCTCGCCCTCGTCGGAGTTGCAGACCAGGTATTTCTGGCCAAAGAACTGACGCGGCATGAAGCTCCACTTGAGCCCAGTGGGAAAGCCTGCGCCGCCACGGCCACGCAAGCCCGACTCTTTGACCATGGCGATCACCTCATCTTGGCTCAAGGCGGCCGCGCCATTCAAGCCGAGCACGGTGCGCAAGGCTTGGTAACCGCCGCGTGCAATGTAGTCTTGCAAGCTCCAGTTTTTGCCATTCAAGCCAGCGTAAATTTGCGGGTTGATGTGACGGTCATGAAAGCAACTCTCTTGGCCAGTGGCTTGGAACGGCGCCAATACGTTTTGCAGATTCATGGCTTTTCTCCCAGGGCGCGCAGGCCTGCCAGCATTTGATCGATTTTGTCTGAGGTCATGAAACTGCACATGTGGGTATCGTTGACCAGCAACACAGGTGAATCCGCACAAGCGCCCATGCATTCGCCTGGTTGAACCGTGAACATACCGTCATTGGTTGTGCCGCCCACCACTACATGGAGCTTTTGACACAGGTAGTCTAAGGTTTGCTGGCCTGCGCGCAACTGGCAAGGCAGGTTGGTGCAGACATTGATTTTGAATCGGCCAACCGGTTTGACGTTGTACATGTTGTAGAACGTGAAAACCTCGTGAACCGCCATCAAAGGCATATCCAGGTAGTGTGCAACCGCTTTTTCATGGGCAGGGCTCACAAAACCCAGTTCTTGTTGGAGGATGGTCAAACATGCCATCACGGCAGATTGTTTTTGGTCCTCAGGGTACTTGGCTGTTTCACGAGCAAAACGCTTGAGCGTGTCCGCACTGAGTTCTGCCATGTCGTTGGTGGTGATGGTGTTCATCGGTCAATTTCCCCAAACACAATGTCCATGGTGCCAATGATGGCCACCGTGTCGGAAATCATGTGGCCTTTGGCCATTTCGTCCATCGCCGCCAAATGGGCAAAGCCAGGGGCGCGAATTTTCATGCGATAAGGCTTGTTGGCACCGTCGGAGACCAGGTAGATGCCAAACTCACCTTTGGGGTGCTCGACAGCAGCATAGGCTTCGCCTTCAGGCACGTGGAAACCTTCGGTAAACAGTTTGAAATGGTGAATCAGTTCTTCCATGCTGTTTTTCATGGACTCGCGGTGTGGAGGTGCAACTTTGTGGTTGTCGGTGATCACCGGTCCAGGGTTGGCACGCAACCAATTGACGCATTGCTTGATAAGTCGGTTGGATTGGCGCAACTCAGCCACCCGGACCAAATACCGGTCGTAACAGTCTCCGGTCGAGCCCACTGGGATGTCAAAGTCCATTTGGTCATAAACGTCATAGGGTTGCTGCTTACGCAAGTCCCATGCAATGCCAGAGCCACGCAACATCGGGCCAGTGAAACCCATGTTTTTGGCGCGATCAGCATTGATCACACCGATGCCCACCGTGCGCTGTTTCCAAATGCGGTTGTCAGTCAACAGGGTTTCATACTCGTCAACATACTTGGGAAAGCGTTGTGTGAAGTCGTCGATGAAATCGAGCAGACTGCCCTGCCGATTTTCATTCAGCCGGGCAATGGTTCGGGCATTTTTGATTTTGCTGACCTGGTACTGGGGCATGCTGTCGGGCAAATCGCGGTACACACCACCGGGGCGGAAATAAGCTGCATGCATGCGAGCACCAGAAACGGCTTCGTACATGTCGTACAAGTCCTCACGCTCACGGAAGCAATAAATCAAGATGTTCATTGCACCGCAATCGAAACCATGTGCGCCCAGCCACATCAAATGGTTGAGCATCCGGGTGATTTCGGCATACATGACGCGGATGTACTGGGCACGCACAGGCACTTCCAGGCCCATCAATTTTTCGATCGCCAAGCAGTAGGCATGCTCGTTGCACATCATCGAGACATAGTCCAAACGGTCCATGTAGGGCAGGGTTTGGATGTAGGTTTTGCTTTCAGCCAATTTTTCGGTGGCGCGATGCAGCAAACCGATATGGGGGTCTGCGCGCTGCACTACCTCGCCATCGAGTTCCAGTACCAGGCGCAACACGCCATGGGCTGCAGGATGCTGCGGCCCGAGATTCAAGGTGTAATTTTTGATTTCAGCCATGGTCAGTGCAAGCCACCATAGTGATCTTCTCGAACAATGCGCGGCGTGATTTCTCGTGGCTCGATGGTGACCGGCTGATAAATAACGCGCTTTTGTTCGGCGTCATAACGCATCTCCACATGACCCGTGGTGGGAAAGTCTTTGCGAAAAGGGTGTCCGATGAAACCGTAATCGGTGAGGATGCGCCGCAAATCGGTGTGGTGTTCAAACAAGACACCAAACAGATCGAAAGCTTCGCGCTCGAACCAATTGGCTGCATTCCAGATCGGCGTGAGGGTCGAGACTTGCGGCGAGTCGTCATGCTCAGCGAACACGCGCAATCGCAAACGCCAGTTGTGGGTGAGGGACAGCAAATGGCTGACTACCGCATAACGAGGCCCATCGGTGTAGCGCGAATGAGCGCCATCTTTATAGCTGCTGTAGTCCATGCCACACAGGTCGATCAACTGCTCGAAGGACAATTCGGGGTGATCACGCAACGTTGTCGCCACCTGCGCGTAGTCGTTGGCTTTGACCGTGAGGGTAAGTTCACCCAAGGCCAGGTCAAGGCCCTGAACATATTCACCCAACAGGCGATGAAGGCTGGTTTGAAGCGTGTCAATGGAAACAGTGATGGTCATGGATGAAGGCTTCAGCGGGCGATGGTGTTTTCACGTCGAATCTTGTTTTGCAATTGCAAAATACCGTAGAGCAATGCCTCAGCCGTAGGCGGACAACCTGGCACATACACATCCACAGGGACGATGCGGTCACAGCCACGCACCACCGAATAACTGTAGTGGTAGTAACCGCCTCCATTGGCGCATGAGCCCATGGACAACACCCAGCGAGGCTCAGACATTTGGTCATACACCTTGCGCAAAGCAGGCGCCATTTTGTTGCACAAAGTACCCGCAACAATCATCAAATCGGATTGACGTGGACTGGGCCTGAAAAGCATGCCAAATCGGTCGATGTCATAGCGAGAAGCACCCGCGTGCATCATTTCAACCGCACAACAAGCCAGACCAAAAGTCATTGGCCACAAGGAACCTGTTTTGGCCCAATTCACAACCGAGTCGTAAGACGTGGTGATGAAGCCTTCTTTGAAAACGCCTTCAAGTGACATGCATTACTCCCAATCGAGGGCGCCTTTTTTCCATTCGTAGATGAAACCCACGACCAAAATAGCCAAGAAAATCATCATGGCAGCAAACCCAACAAAGCCGATCTCATTGAGTGCCACTGCCCATGGAAAAAGGAAAGCGATCTCCAAATCGAACAAAATAAACAAGATAGCAACAAGGTAATAACGGACATCGAATTTCATCCGGGCGTCTTCAAACGCCTCGAAACCGCATTCGTAGGGTGAGTTTTTAGCGGCGTCTGGCTTTTGTGGCCCCAAAAAAAAGCCAATGACTTGCGGTGCTACGCCAACCGCCAAGCCAACCAGGATGAACAAAAGTACGGGCAGATACTGCTCAAGGTTCATTTGAATCTCTGTTTACAAATGGATTTGCAATCATTTGTGACATGGCCTGATGCACACAGAACATCTGGACTGGGTGGTGCCGTCGGCGAGACTCGAACTCGCACAGCTTTCGCCACTACCCCCTCAAGATAGCGTGTCTACCAATTTCACCACGACGGCATTTTTTAATTTGCCACAAAGGACCCATTAGAAAAGCCAGTGATCTTAACCTCAAAAACAAATTCCAAGAGCGGAAGAACTGAATTGTCAGAGGAGATAAATCACTTACTGGGAACAGGGTTGGCGGGCGATGCAGGGCTGGTCGTGTTGACAGGGGCTGTGGATTGAACAGGTGCTGGAATCGCCGAGTCGGTGGTGCCCTTAGGCGCTGGCGGCGCGGCAGGCTGTGGTGTGACCCCTGGAATGCTGTCACTGATTGATGGGGGGGCAGTCAGACTGTTTTTCTCCAACACACTGCCGGATTCCACAGGCCGCAAATTACCGAAATAGGCCAATGCCAAAGTACAGGCGAAAAAAATAGCGGCCAGCAACGAGGTGGTGCGAGACAGGAAGTTAGCACCACCCGCGGCGCCAAACAGGCTGCCGGAGGACCCACTGCCAAAAGCCGCCCCCATGTCTGCGCCTTTGCCGTGTTGGACCAAGATCAGGCCGATCATGCCCAATGCAGACAGGATCTGGACCAAAAGCAATAAATTGAGAAGCGTACTCATGAATACTCCGTGAATGTCAATGTGATGCAGCCGAAATGATGGTCAAAAAATCGGCGGCTTTGAGGGCTGCGCCCCCGATCAGGCCGCCATCAATATCAGCTTGGACCAGCAAACTGGCCGCATTTGAGGCGTTCATGCTGCCCCCATACAACAGCGCAACTCTCTCCGGTTGCGAGGTGGCAGCTCGCAACTGAGTGCGCAGCAGAGCATGCACCTCTTGGGCTTGTTCAGGTGTTGCCGTTTTTCCAGTACCGATGGCCCAAACGGGTTCGTATGCCACCACGATTTCGCTGATGCAGTGCCCATTTGCATGAATCACCGCTGCCAATTGCCGCTTGACCACTGCGTGTGTCTGTCCGGCTTCACGCTCTGCCAGGGTCTCCCCTACACACACAATGGGGGTGATACCGGCAGCCAAGGCGCGTTGCGCCTTGGTCGCTACCACCGCGTCGGTTTCGCCATGGAATTGACGACGCTCGGAATGACCTGCGATGGCAAAACGCACACCAAAATCACGCAACATGGCAGCCGATATTTCGCCTGTGAATGCGCCATGCCCGTGCGCAGAAACATCTTGTGCACCGAGCATCAAGGCCGTGCCTTGGCACAGCGCTTGAACCTGTTGCAGGTAGGGTGCAGGAACGCAGACAGCCACCTGGCAGGTGGACTTGGCCAAACCCAGATTGACGGCGTGCAACAGGTCCTGATTGGCAGCCAGGCTGCCATTCATCTTCCAGTTGCCGACAATCAGTGGTTGACGCATGTATTACTCTTGATGGGGTGTTTCATCTTGCTGTTCATGATGGGACTGAGGCGGCGCTTCTGGGCGGTCCATCAAAGCCTTCATGGACAACTTGATGCGGCCCTTTTCATCGGTCTCAAGCACTTTGACACGCACGATCTGACCTTCGGCCAGCACGTCTGTGACCTTGGCAATGCGCTCGTGGCTGATTTGGCTGATGTGCAACAGGCCATCTTTGCCGGGCAGTAAATTGACCAGGGCGCCAAAGTCCAAAATCTTGGTGATCGGGCCTTCATAGACCTTGCCAATTTCAACCTCGGCGGTGATTTCAGTGATGCGGCGCTTGGCCTCATCTGCCTTGGCGCCGTCGGTGGCGGCAATGGTGATCGTGCCGTCTTCTTCGATGTTGATTTGGCAACCTGTTTCCTCGGTCAGCGCACGGATGACTGCACCACCTTTGCCAATCACATCACGGATTTTTTCCGGATTGATTTTCATGGTGTACAGCTTGGGTGCAAAGTTGCTCACCTCGGTTTTGGCCTCGCCCATGGCTTCTTGCATCTTGCCCAAAATGTGCATGCGGGCTTCTTTGGCTTGAGCCAGCGCCACTTGCATGATTTCTTGCGTGATGCCTTGGATTTTGATGTCCATTTGCAAAGCGGTGATGCCGTTGGTGGTGCCAGCCACCTTGAAGTCCATGTCACCCAGGTGGTCTTCATCACCCAAGATATCAGTGAGCACCGCGAAACGGTTGCCCTCTTTGATCAGACCCATGGCAATACCAGCCACATGGGCTTTCATGGGGACACCCGCATCCATCATCGACAAGCATCCGCCACACACCGAAGCCATGGACGACGAGCCATTGGATTCGGTGATTTCTGACACCACACGCACGGTGTATGGGAATTCTTCTTTGGTGGGCAAGCAAGCCGCCAAAGCCCGTTTGGCCAAGCGACCGTGGCCGATTTCACGGCGTTTTGTGCTGCCCATGCGACCGACTTCACCGGTGGCAAAGGGAGGCATGTTGTAGTGGAACATGAAGCGGTCTTCGAATTCACCAGCCAGTGCGTCAATGCGCTGCGCATCTCGCTCGGTACCCAGGGTGGTGATGACCAAGGCCTGTGTTTCACCGCGGGTGAACAAGGCTGAGCCGTGGGTGCGCGGCAGCACGCTGTTGCGGATCTCGATGGAGCGCACGGTGCGGGTGTCGCGGCCGTCGATGCGGGGCTCGCCGGCCAAGATTTGGCTGCGGACAATGCGCGCTTCGATGTCGAACAAGATGTTTTCTACTTTCACACCGTCGAATTCAACACCGTCGGCCTTCAGCGCTGCCATCACTGCGGCATAGGCTTCGCGGCAAGCTTGGGTGCGGCTTTGCTTGTTGCGGATTTGGTAGGCCGCAGCCAGCTTGTCGTCAGCCAAGGCAGCCACTTTGGCAATCAAAGGCTCGTCTTTGGGGGCAGCGGTCCAATCCCACACAGGTTTGCCTGCGTCGCGCACCAGTTCGTGGATGGCGTTGATGGCCACTCGGCTTTGTTCGTGGCCAAAAACCACCGCACCAAGCATGATTTCTTCCGACATTTGCAGAGCTTCAGACTCCACCATCAGCACAGCGGCTTCGGTGCCCGCAACCACCAACTCCAAATGGCTGTCTTTGCGCTGGGTTTGTCCGGGGTTCAACACGTATTCGCCGTTGATGTAACCCACGCGGGCGGCACCGATGGGGCCGTTGAAAGGGATTCCGGAAATGGCCAACGCAGCAGAAGAGCCGATCATCGCGGCGATGTCTGCATCAACTTCAGGGTTGAGTGACAAGGTGTGGATCACCACATGCACTTCGTTGTAGAAGCCTTCTGGGAACAAGGGACGGATTGGGCGATCAATCAGCCGACTGGTCAAGGTCTCGAGTTCGCTGGGCTTGGCTTCGCGTTTGAAAAAGCTGCCAGGGATCTTGCCAGCAGCGTATGTTTTCTCGATGTAATCGACAGTCAAGGGGAAGAAATCTTGGCCAGGTTTGGCAGACTTCGAGGCCACAACCGTTGCCAACACAACGGTGTCGTCGATGTTGACGATCACAGCGCCGCTGGATTGGCGAGCGATTTCGCCAGTTTCGAGGGTCACGGTGTGTTGCCCCCACTGGAATGTTTTGGTGACTTTGTTAAACAGGGACATAGGTGTTTCCTAAGGAAAAGCGGGAAGTGCAGGCCACCTCACCAGAGCCCAAAGTACTGTCAGTACACGATGCCATTCCAGAAAAATACAAATGCTTTTTTTGGAATGACACAGCTTCGAACTGAGTCAGTGGCTTTGCTGATTGCCCTGCTCCATGCATGAACGCCTGAGTGAATGAACAAACTCAGGCGTAGGGCATGGGGGCAGGGTATTACTTGCGCAAACCCAATTTGGCGATCAGCGAGGTGTAGCGCTCTGCGTCTTTGGATTTGAGGTAGTCGAGCAATTTGCGACGACGGCTGACCATGCGCAACAAACCACGTCGACCATGGTGGTCTTTGGCGTGGGTTTTGAAGTGAGGGGTCAGTTCATTGATACGTGCAGTCAAAATGGCAACTTGCACTTCGGGGCTGCCTGTGTCGTTGGCAGAACGGGCGTTGGCCTTGACGACCTCGGCTTTGTTTAGTGTGGTCATGGTGTTTTCCAAAAAATTTGACATGCGCCAACAGCCGGAAATGCCAGATGGCGTGAACCCAAGGCAAGTACCTTGAGCCCACAAATTATAGCTTGGCCAGCCAAGCCTCTAGACGCTCAGCACCCAAGCCCAAACGAGACAGGTCTTTGGAGGCAAAACACCAGCGCAACCAGCCTTGCGCCTCAGATGCGAAGGCGCTGCCAGGTGCCAATCCCAGCCCTGCCTCAGACACCAGTCTTTTCGCGGTTTGCAAGTCATCCGCTTGTCCTGGCAGCTTGAAAAACAGGTACATACCGCCATCTGGCAAGCTCAATTCAAGACCAGGCAACTGCCTCAGCGCTTCAAACAAGGTGTCTCGGCACAGGCGCAAATGGTCCACCACCCGGGGGGTGACCTCTTGCGACCGCTGCAAGGCCACCACACCTGCTCTTTGCACAAATGCACTGGCGCATGAGGTATTGAACTCAATCAGTTTGCCGATGTGTTCGGTCATGGTCTGGGGCATGACCAACCAGCCTAAGCGCCAACCCGTCATCAAAAAACTTTTGGAAAAGCTGTGAGCCACGACCAAGCGGTCGTCCGGCGTGCTGATGTCCAAGAAGCTGGGCGCAGATTGGTTGTGGCTGGGCAAGTAATAAAGGTTTTCATAGACTTCGTCAGCCAAAATCCAGGTACCTGTCTGGCGGCAATGGGCCAACAAAATGCTTTGCTCATCGCGGGTCAGGGTCCATCCGGTGGGGTTGTTTGGGGAATTCAACACCAGCAACTTGGTTGCCGATGTGATTCGTGAAAGCAACTGCGCCATGGGCAAAGACCACCGCCCCGCTGCTGGGACCAGCGAAACGGTGTGTAACTGCGCGCCCAAAATCAAAGCTTGTGCGGTCAGGTTGGGCCAAACAGGTGTGACCACCACCACCTGATCACCCGCGTTCACCAGTGCTTGCATGGCCAACATCAAGGCGTTCACGCCACCAGAGGTCACGGCGATCCGGTCAACGTCCACCGGCGCAGCATGACGATGCATCATTTCTTTGGCAATGGCCTGGCGCAACTCGGGTAGCCCCAGGTTATGGGCATAAAAAGTCTCACCCTGCTGCAATGCATCGATGGCGGCTTGCCTGATGAAGTCAGGCGTGATCTCGTCGCTTTCACCAAACCAAAAAGCCAGCACATCAGCGCGGCCGATGCCTGCATTGGCCACTTCGCGGATTTTGGAGGCGGGCAAATCCAAGATGCTTTGGCGCATGGTCATCGGTCTGGCCTTTTCAGTTGTCAGGTGGTGGGCTGCGCAGGGTCTGCAACATCGTCATGGGCTAACAAGGCAATCACACAACAAGGGTGTGTTGAGCCAAGGGCCAGCGGGGCAATACATCAAAGGCATAGTGCTTGTGGGCTTGCTCCACACCTGCATTCAATCGCATGGCCGCGGCCATGGCAATCATGGCACCGTTGTCGGTGCACAGGTCAGCTTCGGGATAGTGAACGCTGGCACCTTGGCTTTGGCAAGCCGCTTGCAGTTGCGACCTGAGCAAGGCATTGGCCCCCACGCCACCGGCCACCACCAAGCGCTTTAGGCCTGTTTGGCTCAAAGCACGCATGGCTTTTTTCACCAACACCTCCACGATCGCTGCTTGTGTGGAGGCCGCCAGATCAGCCCTGCGTGCGGGCAGGTCATCTCCCAGCTTTTGACACTGCGTGAGCACAGCCGTTTTCAAGCCGGCAAATGAAAAATCCAAGTTGGCCTGGTGCATCAAAGGTCTGGGCAAAGCAAAAGCATCTGCTCGTCCAAGGCTTGCCAAAGCAGACAACGCTGGCCCGCCTGGGTAGCCCAAACCCATTAACTTGGCGCTCTTGTCAAAAGCCTCGCCTGCCGCATCGTCAATCGTTTCGCCCAGCAATGCGTATTGACCAACCTGGTCCACCTGCATCAATTGCGTGTGTCCCCCTGAGACCAGCAAGGCCACAAAAGGAAACACCGGCGGGTCTGCACTTAAGAAGGGGGACAGCAAATGCCCCTCCAGGTGGTGTATGCCGATCACCGGCTTGTCCAAGCTGGCAGCCAAAGCACATGCGGTTCCCGCGCCCACCAAAAGAGCGCCAGCCAGCCCGGGCCCACGGGTGAACGCCACCACATCAATCTCACTGAGCGGTTGATTGGCCTGGTCCATGACCCGGTGAATCAAGGGCAACACCCGCCGCACATGGTCTCGGCTGGCCAGTTCGGGCACCACCCCACCAAAGGCTTCGTGCATGGCGGCTTGGGTGAACAAAGCCTGCGAAACCAAGCGAGGCAAGGGCTCACCCAACTTGGTTTGCACCAAAGCCACACCGGTTTCGTCACAAGAAGATTCAATGCCCAAAAGCCACATGCCAGCGAGTTTAGCGACACGTGAATCGACTCATAACTGAAAGTCATCAAGCTTGTTTCACAATCAGGCCATGGGCATCAGTCACTTCATCAGAAAAATGGGACGCGGCAAAGAAGGCGCGCGGCATTTGTCGCGAGCCCAAGCAAGTGACCTGATGTCTCAAGTCCTGGGTGGTCAAGCCTCAGACCTTGAACTCGGCGCATTTTGTGTGGCCATGCGTATCAAGGCGCGAAACGCTCGACGAAAAGGCTGGGCTGGGCTGATGCACGGCGAAGTGGTTTTTGTACCCACCCGGAGTACGCATCTTCCATGCGTCAAACCCTGGCATTGCTCAATGCGCACGCCCTGCTGATTCAAAAAATGTACCAAGGAACAGCACCCATCCCCCAGCCTTTAGAGCGGCAAGTGATGAAACTGGCCGCCTTGGCCAAAGACTTTTACACACCATGAAAAAAACCAAAGCCACAGTTACCTTGGTCGGCGCAGGTCCTGGCGACCCTGAGCTGCTGACCTTGAAAGCAGTTCGTGCTCTGCAACAAGCCACCGTTGTATTGGTGGACGATTTGGTGCATCCCGATGTATTGGGTCATGTGTCTGCGCAAGCCCGCATTGTTCACGTGGGTAAACGGGGTGGCTGTCAATCCACACCACAGGCCTTCATTGAAAAACTGATGGTGCAAGAAGCCATGGCGGGGGAACAAGTGGTTCGGCTCAAGGGCGGAGACCCCTTGGTATTTGGGCGCGGTGGTGAAGAATGCGCGTATTTGCAGGCCCACGGCATCGACGTCAAGATTGTCAATGGCATCACCGCAGGCATGGCTGCCGCCATCGACCTCGGCGTTGCACTGACTCACCGTGCACATGCCCATGGTGTGGTCATGGTCACTGGTCACGGCAAAGACAAAGGGGGTTTACCGCCGATTGATTGGGAAATGTTGGCGCAATCCGCACACACCTGTCACTTGACATTGGTCATTTACATGGGGATTCAAAATATTTCGCAGATTCAACACGGCTTGTTGATGGGTTTACCGCCGCACACACCCGTGGCGATTGTCGAAAATGCCAGCCAAGCACAAACTCAACAAGCACATGGTGAATTGCAACACTTACAAAAGCTGTTGATGCAATCCAAATTGGCCAGCCCCGCCATCATCATTGTCGGCGACGTGCTGCGGGCCATGACGCTGATTGAGTTACCGATCAGCACCAGGCAAGCATGAGTTCCCACAACGCAGCGCAGCTCAGGGGATAATCACCTTTTTTTGTTTGCAACGGAAACACGACATGGACGCAGAACGCATCAACACCATTGGCAACTTGTTGGTCGACTTGGGTGCCCGCACCCTCGATCTTCGGGGGTATCTTTGACTACGATGCCAAATCTGAACGACTGAGAACCGTCAACGCCTCGCTGGAAGACCCATCGATCTGGAATGACCCGAAAAAAGCCCAAGAACTGGGCAAAGAAAAAAAATCGCTGGATGACATCGTGCTGACCCTGTCGCGTCTGGGTCAAGAAATCGAGGACAACACCGAGTTGTTTGAGATGAGCAAAGCTGAAAACGACGAAGCTGGCTTGAGAACCATCTCCGAGGACACCGACCGCATTCAAGCTGAAATCGAAAAACTCGAATTTCGGCGAATGTTCAATAATCCTGCTGACTCTTGCAATGCCTTTTTAGATATTCAGGCTGGCGCGGGCGGCACTGAAGCCTGTGATTGGGCCAGCATGCTGCTGCGGCAATACCTGAAATACGCTGAACGCAAGGGCTTCAAGACTACCTTGGAAGACGAGTCTGCCGGCGATGTGGCTGGCATCAAGGGGGCCACCTTGAAGATCGAGGGCGAATACGCCTTTGGGTTGCTGCGCACCGAAACAGGCGTACACCGCTTGGTACGTAAATCTCCCTTTGATTCAGCAGGCGGCAGGCACACCAGTTTTGCAAGCGTATTTGTATACCCAGAAGTAGACGACTCCATTGAGATAGATATCAACCCAGCCGATGTGCGTACTGACACCTTCAGGGCAAGCGGCGCAGGTGGTCAGCACATCAACAAAACAGACTCTGCTGTGCGCCTGACACACATACCCACAGGCATCGTGGTCCAGTGTCAAGACGGTCGCAGCCAGCACAGCAACCGTGATGTGGCATGGAAACGCTTGCGTTCTCGTCTCTACGATTTTGAAATGCGAAAGCGAATGGAGGCACAACAAAAGCTCGAAGACACCAAAACCGATGTGGGCTGGGGTCACCAAATCCGCAGCTATGTGCTTGACCAAAGCCGCATCAAAGACTTGCGTACCAATGTGGAAATCAGCAACACGCAAAAAGTGCTCGATGGCGATCTCGATCCTTTCATCGAAGCATCTCTCAAACACGGCGTCTGACGCTTTTTTGTCTTTTTATTTTGGAGTCACCCCATGTTTCGTGAAGGACAAGCCGTGATGACACGGCGTGAAGACTACCAAGCACCTGCCTTTTGGATTGAAAAAGTCGATTTGGTTTTTGATCTCGATCCGGCCAAAACCCGGGTACTCAACACCATGCAGCTGCGGAGAAATCCTGATCTGCCAGCGCAAGCTTTGCGTCTGGATGGTGAAGAGCTGAATTTATCGCGTGTGCTGGTCAATGGCCAAGGCACGTCATTCAAAATCGACGGCGACATTTTGATTTTGGAAAATTTACCCGAAGGAAATGCAACTTTCACCTTGGAAATTTTCACCACCTGTGCGCCACAAAAAAACACCCAACTCTCTGGTTTGTACGTCAGCCAAGAGTCTTTTTTCACGCAGTGTGAAGCTCAAGGATTCAGGCGCATCACCTATTTTTTAGACCGCCCCGATGTGATGAGCAGTTTCACGGTGACTTTGCGTGCTGACAAAGCCAAATACCCTGTGCTGTTGTCCAACGGCAACCTGCTGGAACAAGGCGACCTAGAAGACGGTCTTCATTTTGCCAAGTGGTTTGACCCCCACTTGAAACCCAGCTATTTGTTTGCTTTGGTTGCGGGTCAATTCGTTTGTCGCGAACAACGCATCACAGCGCGCAATGGCAAAGAACACGTGTTGCAAATCTATGTGCGCTCAGGTGACCTGGACAAAACGGCGCACGCGATGCAATCCCTCATGGCCAGCGTGGCCTGGGATGAAACCCGTTTTGGTTTGGGTCTTGATTTAGATCGGTTCATGGTGGTGGCCACCTCTGACTTCAACATGGGTGCGATGGAGAACAAGGGCCTCAACATATTCAACACCAAGTATGTGTTGGCCAGCCCAGCCACTGCCACCGACCATGATTACGCCAACATTGAGAGCGTGATTGGGCATGAATATTTTCACAATTGGACAGGTAATCGCATTACCTGCCGTGACTGGTTCCAACTTTCTTTGAAAGAAGGCTTGACTGTTTTCCGCGACCAAGAATTCAGCCAAGATCTGGCTGGCTCCGCCTCAGCCCGTGCAGTCAAGCGGATTGAAGACGTGCGTTTATTGCGCACCATCCAATTCGCTGAGGATGCCGGGCCCCTGGCGCACCCCGTCAGGCCCGACAGCTACCTGGAAATCAACAATTTTTACACCGTCACCATTTACGAAAAAGGTGCAGAGGTGGTGCGCATGATGCAAACTTTGGTGGGACGCGATGGTTTTGCACAGGGCATGAAGCTGTATTTTCAACGCCATGACGGACATGCCGTGACATGCGATGATTTTGCGCAAGCGATTGCAGACGCCAATACCCAGTCCGCATTGGCTCAGCATCTTGAAGGCTTTAAACGCTGGTATTCGCAAGCTGGCACGCCTGTGCTTGAAGTCAGCTCCCACTTCGATGCACAAGCTCAACGCTTCACACTGCACTTTCAACAATCTTGCCCCCCTAGCCCGGGTCAACCATTGAAGTCTCCTTTTGTGATCCCCATCAGCTTGGGCTTGCTTGGCCGTACCGGTCAACCCCTGACTCAGCCACAGCTGGTGGTTTTGACGGAAGAAAACCAATCCTTGGTATTTGAAAACATGGCTGAAGAACCCGTGCCCTCGCTGCTGCGTGACTTCAGTGCACCAGTCCAATTGATTCACAGCTTGAGCGATGAGGACTTGCTGACACTGTTGGCCCATGACAGTGATGCGTTCAATCGCTGGGAGGCCGCACAACGTCTTTTCATCAAGGCAGCCCTGAGTGCATTGGATAAAAACGGGCTGATGGATTCACCTTTGCCTGACAACTTGGTTGCTGGTTTGAGATTGGTGTTGAGGCAACCTGAACTTGATGCGGCTTTCAAGGAGTTGGTGCTCAGCGTACCCAGCGAGAGTTACATCGCGGACCAATGCACCGCTGTGGATCCCCAGCTCATACACAAGGTCAGAGAGGCCATGCGCTTGCAGTTGGCATTGACACTGCAAAACGATTGGGTTTGGGCTTATGAGCAGCACACCGTCAAAGGCAGTTACCACACCGATGCAAATGCCTGTGGGTATCGTGCGCTGCAGGGCATGGCTTTGATTTACCTGAACCTGGCAGGACAAAGTCAGTCCAAGGACGAGTGGGCCCAAAAAGCATTCGTTCAATTTGACAATGCCAACAATATGACTGAACGCATGCATGCCCTGTCCGCGCTGGTGTTGATTGACCACCGACTGGCAGCTCCAGCCCTTGCCAAATTTCACGCGCTCTTCAAACACGAGGATTTGGTTCTGGACAAATGGTTTGCGCTACAAGCGTCGGTCATTGGCAGCAAAGCCGATGTGTTGGGCAAAGTTCGCCAACTGATGCTGCATCCTGACTTTCATATCTGCAACCCCAACCGGGCCCGCAGTTTGATTGCCAGTTTCTGTGCCAATGCAGCAGCATTCCATCGCAGCGATGCTGCTGGCTATGTTTTTTGGAGTGAGCGCATCCTGGAATTGGACAGTTTCAACCCGCAAGTGGCTGCGCGGCTGGCGCGTACCATGGACCGCTGGCGCAAACTCCTCGAACCCTACCGAAGTGCTGCCCATGAAGCCATTCGGCGTGTGGCTGCCCACGACCATTTAAGCCCTGATGTCCGCGAAGTGATTCAATCAGCCCTGAAGGAATAAGACCATGGCAACCTCCCTGTCTCGATACCTGGTGGAGCAGCAACGCGCCAAAAACAAGATCCCCCCCGAATTGCGATTGCTGCTTGAGGTGGTGGCACGTGCCTGTAAGGGCATCAGCCATGCGGTCAACAAAGGGGCCCTAGGAGGTGTGCTGGGCAGCGCTCAAAGCGAAAATGTCCAGGGCGAAATGCAAAAAAAATTAGACATCATTGCCAATGAAGTGTTGATTGAAGCCAACGAGTGGGGTGGACATTTGGCGGCCATGGCCTCCGAGGAGATGGACAGTATTTACGTGGTTCCCAACCGTTATCCGCAAGGTGAATACCTTTTGTTGTTTGACCCTTTAGACGGATCGAGCAACATCGATGTCAATGTGAGCATCGGCACCATTTTCAGTGTTTTGAAAAAAGCCGAGGGCAGTCAAGGTGTGAGCGAAGCTGATTTTTTGCAAGCCGGTCATGCCCAGGTTGCTGCAGGGTATTGTGTTTATGGCCCGCAAACCACCCTGGTGTTGACGGTGGGAGACGGTGTGGTTGTGTTCACCTTGGACCGAGAGCAAGGCTCGTTTGTGCTCACGCAAGAAAATATTCAAATACCACATGACACCCAAGAATTTGCAATCAACATGAGCAATATGCGGCACTGGGCCGACCCAGTGAAGCAATACATTGAAGAATGTCTCGCCGGCAAAACAGGTGTGCGTGGCAAAGACTTCAACATGCGCTGGGTTGCCAGCATGGTGGTAGATGTCCACCGAATTTTGACCCGTGGCGGTGTGTTCATGTACCCTTGGGACCAACGAGAGCCAAACAAGCCAGGTAAGTTGCGACTGATGTACGAAGCCAACCCCATGGCGTGGTTGGTGGAACAAGCCGGCGGGGCAGCCACCGACGGACAGCGGCGCATCTTGGATATTGAGCCCAATCAATTGCACCAGCGTGTAAGCGTGTTTTTAGGTTCTAAAAACGAAGTCGAGCGTGTGACTGCTTTGCACACTCCCAACTGAGTCTGATTTACTTGACCGAAAGAGAGTCTGAGATGCTCATTTTCACGCCAACAAGACACGCTCAGCTGCTGCTGGCTCTAAGCTTGTCAACCAGCAGTCTTGTCCAAGCCGAAGTGGTGAAGATTGCTTTCATCGATGTGCTGTCTGGTCCTTTTGCCAATGCTGGCAAATCCTCTCTCGATCAATTGCGTGCGGTGATCAGTGCGCGAAATACCAAACTCAAGCCCAACGAACCGCAGTTTGAGGTGGTGCCGTTTGACGGCAAAGGCTCTCCGCAGGAAAGCGCACTGATGCTCAAGTCTGCGTCTGACCAAGGCATTCGCTATGTCACCCAAGGCGGGGGTTCAGGTGTCGCATTTGCCTTGACTGAAGGCGTGAGCAAAATCGCTGAACGAGAGCCTGACAAAGCCATGCTGTTCTTAAATTACTCTGCCATGGACCCAGGTCTCACCAATGACCGTTGTAGTTTCTGGCACTTCCGGTTTTACCCATCTAGCGAGATGAAGATTGAAGCGCTGACCACCTACATGAAGGCACGCCCAGATATCAAAAGCGTTTACCTGATCAACCAAGACTACACCCACGGTCAGCAAGTATCCAAGGCTGCCAAAGCCTACTTGGCTCGCAAACGCCCCGATGTCCAAATCGTCGGAGACACATTCGTACCGATCGCACAAGTGCGCGATTTCGCGCCCTACATCGCCAAGATCAAAGCTTCGGGTGCGGATACTGTCATCACCTCGAACTGGGGATCTGATTTGAGCCTGCTGGTCAAAGCGGCGAAAGACTTTGGTCTCAACATCAACTTCTTCACCATGAATGCCAACAACCCTGGTGTGCCTTCGCAGATGGGTTCTTGGGGCGTGGACAAGGTCAGTGTGATCTGGAACTGGGGACACAACGCTCCTACGCCTGAGCTTGAAAAAATCTACCTTGCTTACAAAAAGAAAGCCGATGAAGATTTTATTTTTGCTGCTCACTACAACACCATGCACATGCTCAGCGTTGCAATGGACAAAGCACAATCGACTGAGCCCAAGAAAGTGGCTTATGCACTAGAGGGCATGAAATTCAAAAGTCCCGTCGGTGAAGTTGAAATGCGCAAAACCGATCACCAACTGCTCGCGCCCATGTTCATGGGCACTTGGGCCAAACAAGGCAGTAAAGGTGTCAAGTACGATGCCGAGAAAACCGGATATGGTTTTCGCTCTGAAGTGGTCTGGGATTCTTTCATCAGTGCTCAGCCCACGTCATGCCAAATGAAACGCCCCTGAAAGATCACCATGGCCATTCAACCCAGTGAATTGATTCACGCCCTGGTCTTGCGCGAAATGCAAGACGGTATCATTCGTGATGGTTTATGGGCACAAGCCGTGGCGGAGTCTGGTGCTGACAGCAGTAAGGCCAAAGCCATTTATATCCGCTTGCGAGCCACCAGCATGCAAGAAGAGACCAAAAGTTTGCTGGTCAAGCAAATTCAAGCGGGTGTGAAAGACGCCCTCAAACCCAACAAGGATTTTTTGTCCTCGATGGATTTGAAAAAACCTCGGTGAGCTTGTTTGGTCTTGGGCCAGAATGAATTAACCCATTTCAGTATTTCACCTGTGAAGCGCAGCAGGTGGTATCACGTTAAACACAAGGAAAACCCTGACGAACTGCGGATTACATCAACTTTCTTTTGGGTATTTACCCTAGGTTGCATGGCATGCAACGGCAATTGTTGACACAATCGTTGACGGGGCTTAGATGCATGTTCTTGCACCAACCCCGTGGATCCGGAGGCAGCATGAACATTGGCATTACCAACAATTGGCTCGATCGCATGCCGTCTCCCGTCAAGGGTTTGACTGACTTGATTCTGTCTTCGGTTCGATCAGCTGGCGAAGGCATGCATGCCAGACCACTTTCAACGCAAAACTCGGAAACATCCAATGACCAATGCAAACAGTCATTGATAGCCGTGATTGAGGGACAAATTTTGCCGCGCTTGCTGGGTGCCCACGCAGGCATTGACTTGCAAAAGGTGCGTGTTGGCGAAAGCAACAAACCCTCCAAGGAAGACGTCCACGCATTTGCAGTTGCTTGCCTTGGCTCACCTCCGGAAAATCCCCTGAACATGGCACAAGCACTCATGGCCAAGGGCGTATCGCGTGAATCCATTTTCCTGGAACTCATCACGCCTGCTGCTCGACAGCTGGGTGAATGGTGGGAGCAAGACCATCTTGATTTCACCCAGGTTTCTCAGGGTCTGGTGCTGATGCACCAAGTCACCCGTGATTTGGGCTTCAACCACAACAGCGCGCCTCAAGCGGCGGGCGATATCCGTCGAATCATGCTGGCTTGCGCGCCTGGGTCACAACATATTTTGGGCATCACCATTTTGGCTGATTTTTTCCGCGTGGCCGGCTGGCAGGTGGTGGTGGAAATTTCCAGTCAAGCAACCGAACTGCAGCGCAGCGTTCAAAATGAATGGTTTGACACGGTCGGTTTGTCTGTTGGCTTGGTTGAACAACTGCCCACCCTGCCTGGCTTGATTGAGAACTTAAAAACCCATTCCAGAAACCCACAGACGGCGTTCATCCTTGGCGGTGCTGCCTTGTTGAACCCTCAGCACAGCCACAGCACCAACCGCTGGGGTGCTGACGGGATTTCCACCGACGCGGCAGAAGCTGTCAAATTGGCCAATCGACTGATCAATTCGACTTGAATCCACTTCACCCTGTAGGTTTTTCCACAGGGCGGCTTGACAAGCCTACAGATTAAAATCGGCAATATGTCTTCCAAAGCTCCACCTCCCTTGATCAGAAGCAGCAAAGCCTTTTCGGTAGAAATACCCGAGGGCTCCAACAGTGCCAAGGCAAGGCGCAGTGACATTGTTGCCAATGATGAACTGGACTTACAACACAAGTCGTCAAATTTTGATGTTGAGAACAAGCTGACATCCAAGGCAGATCATTTCAAGGAAGACTTACCTGATTCAAGCTTTACACATGTTGAGCAGGGCCCATCGCATGCCGATGCATCTGCCTTTCAAGAACAGCATGACGACTTGAAGGACCGGTTTGGCCCCGGAGAAGATCATGGGCAAGCCCAAGACACCTTGGTCATGGGCGCCGCAGACGGCTACGCCATTCGCCTGGGGCCGGGAGGCGACTCGATTGTCCCTGACAACCACCAAGGCCTCACAAACGACGCTTTTCATGACAACCACCAAAGCCTGACCAATGAGGCTATAAAGGATCGATCGCTTGGCATTGCCAACGACGCCATAGAAGACCGTCAAGTGGTTCTGCCATCCGATATTCTTGAAGATACCCATACTTCTCTACCAGATGACAAACTGTCAAATGAACATGCTGTAGCACCCGATCAAAGCGTGTACGACCACACTCAAGACCTTGGCACTGACAAAGAACACCTGGAAGACCGTCATGTCGCGCTGCCAGATACCGATCACAAGCTCAAGGATGGGCCCCAGCCAGCCAGTTCTGCCGCTGCATCAACAGACAGGGTTCTCAAAAGCAGCCTCAATGCTGTCGATACCCATCGCCCCATGCCTGCCACTGGCCATACTGGCCATACTGGCCATACTGCCCATCCGATGCATGAAGCTGATGCTGAGTCAGCGCACCTGGCCCAAATGGATAAAGAAAAAAGACTCGAGGAGTTCCACGGTCGTGTAGAGGCCCTCCGCAAAACCGTCTCGGGTATCAACCATAAACTGGATGAAATAGACCACGATCACCCGCCTAAATCCAAGCACTGAGCCTTTTCCTCAAAGCTGGGAATGAGGTGCAGGAGGCAACTGAGAGGCCAACACCTTGTCAATGCGGCGACCATCCAGATCGACAACCTCAAAACGCCAGCCAAGGGTTTGAATGTATTCACCCTCTTTAGGCAGTTGTCCTAACACCATCATGATCAAACCGGCCAGCGTGTTGTAGTGGCCCTCGTCTTCTTGGGGTAGTTCATCCAACACCAAACGTGATTTCAACTCTTGCACCGGCATCATGCCATCGAGCAACCAACTGCCATCTTCACGTTGCACAGCCCAGGCTTCTTGAGGCAGGGTGGTTTGCACCAACTCACCTGTGATCGCTTCAAGCAAGTCACGTGGCGTCATCAAGCCTTGCACCACTCCGTATTCATCCACAACCAGCACCATACGGCCACTGACTTTGTGTGATTTGCCAGCATCTTTGTGGTGTGGTTGTCTGAATTGCGTCAGCAAGTCCAGGCCGGTGAGTGTCTCTGGCACAAAGGCGGCTGGCTCAGCAAAGCTGTCTATTTTTTCTTGGCTCTCATAGTGGGTGAGTAAACTCGCCATGCTGACCATGCCCACCACGTCGTCTAAGCTGCCACGGCAGACTGGGTACCAGGAATGCGTGACTTCGCCTTGCAACTGGACCAGTGCTTGCGTCACCACCCAGCCGGCATCAATCCAGACAATGTCCGTGCGTGGCACCATCAATGAGGCCAGTGTTCGTTCATCCAAATGAAAAACATTTTTCACCATCTGGTGTTCGTGTTGTTCAATCAAGCCTGCGTCGACGCCATCGACCAAACTGGCCGTGATTTCTTCCTCTGTCACCTGCCTGACTTTTTTCATGTCGATGCCCATCAAGCGCAAGATGCTTGAGGTACACACAGACAACAGTTCCACCAATGGACGTGCCAGCACGGACAGGGCATACATGGCAGGGGCAGTAAAACGTGCTGCGGTTTCTGGGTAAATTTGTCCAATCCGCTTGGGTACCAATTCGCCAAACAAAATGGTGTTGAAAGTGATCACGCTCACCACCAACACCGTGGCTATCACACCCGCAGCACCCTGGGCTAAGCCCAAGACGACAAACCATGCAGCCACGGCATCACTGAATGCCGCTTCACCAATGATGCCGTTCAAAACACCCAGGGTGGTAATGCCGATTTGGATGGTGGACAAAAACTGGGTGGGTTGCTGTTGCAATGCGATGGCAGCTTTGGCCCCTGTTGCTCCCATGCTTTCCAGACTGACCAGCAAGGCCTTGCGGCTTGAAGCCAGGGCCATTTCGGACATGGCAAACAAGCCATTCAAAAGGGTCAAAAAAACAATCAGCAAAACATACATGGGTGGTTGGGCTCTGTAAAAAAGGGTTCTTCAATCAGGGACAATCCTGCCATGGCACTTTACTTGATTGGCGACATACAGGGCTGCAACGCAGCTTTGGGCGAATTGACAGACAAGATTCAATTCTCTCCAAGCAGAGACACCCTGTACTTACTGGGCGACCTGGTCAACCGTGGCCCGGACAACGTTGGCGTTTTGCGTCGCCTTCAGCAATGGGGCGCAAGTGCACAGTGTTTATTGGGCAACCATGATCTCAATTTGCTGGGTATCCACCTGGGTGTGCGTCGACAAAAACCGGGCGATACCGTGGATGATATTTTGCAAGCACCCGACCGCCTTGCACTGATCGATTGGCTCAGGCAGCAACCCCTTGCCCTGTTTGAGCAAAATACCCTGATGGTGCATGCCGGTGTTCTGCCGCAGTGGTCGGTCAAGCAGACCATCGACTTGGCGAGCGAGGTCACAAACATTTTGAAAAGTTCTGACTGGGTTGAATTTGTGGGGCAGATGTATGGCAACTTGCCTTTAAATTGGCAGGACAGTTTGCAAAGCATTGACAGGCTGCGGGTGATCGTGAATGCCCTTACCCGGCTGCGTTTTTGCACACCACAGGGCGAAATGGAATTCGCCCACCACGGCCCAGTTGAGCAAGCGCCAATTGGATACCTGCCTTGGTTTGATGCGCCAAACAGGCAAACCGCTCAAACCACCGTGGCCTTTGGTCACTGGTCTTCCTTAGAAAAACTCCATCGCACGGATGTACTTGCTTTGGATGGCGGATGTGTATGGGGCAGGTGCTTGACAGCTCTTGAACTCGACGCGAGCGGACCTGGGCAGCATCAACACATCCAGGTGAATTGCCAAGGCAAACGCTGAAAGTTCAGATGGACTCGGTGGTTTTGAACAGCGCGGCGACTTTGCGTTTTGGCTTGATATTGGGCGAAATGCCTCTGCCTACTGCCGGTTTGGTGGGGGATGGCGCGGGCTGCGCAAGCGCTGACTCACTGGCTTCGTAGGGTTTGTCAAAAAACGGGTCACTTGCTTTGGGTGGTGGTGTGAATCGGCTGCGCGCAGGTGCGGTTCGGTCCTCAGAAGCCCGATCGTCGTCCCAATGACGTCGACCTGTATTCATTCGCCCGAGTGGTCTATCGTCCTCAAATTCGAGGGCAAGCAATTCGATTTTTTGTTTGGTTAATTTTTCAATGTCTGTCACCAAGCGGGCATCCGAAGGCGCGGCAAAACTCACTGCCAAACCTTCCGCACCAGCGCGGCCTGTACGCCCAATGCGGTGGATATAGTCTTCAGCGTTGTAGGGAATGTCGATGTTGAAAACCGCTGGCACATCCTTGATATCCAAGCCGCGGGCAGCCACATCGGTGCAAATCAGCAAATCCACTTCGCCTTTTTTAAAGGCGTCAAGTGCTTTCAAACGCTCATCTTGGCTCTTGTCACCATGCAGCGCAGCCGTTCGCAAACCATCACGGTCAAGTGCACGGGCCAAACGGGCGCAGCCCAACTTGCTGTTGACAAACACAAAAGCCTGGCTGATGGCTCGCTCTTTCACGATCTGTTTTAAGGCGCGTCGCTTGTCCTCTTCAGCCACGTTGAAGAACAACTGGGTCACCGTGGAGGCGGTTTGATTGGGGCGAGCGACCTCAATGCTGACCGGATTTTGCAGATAGCTGGCCGCCAATCGTCTGATTTCAGGCGAAAAAGTGGCTGAGAACAACAACGTGGTGCGCTGCTTGGGCAAATAGCTCAAGATCCGTTGCAAGTCCGGCAAGAAGCCAATGTCGAGCATCCGGTCTGCTTCATCCAGCACAACATACTCGACTTGGTTGAGAACGGCTGTTTTGGCCTCGATATGGTCCAACAAGCGTCCAGGGGTCGCCACCAGGACTTCCACGCCTCGTTTGAGCTCCGCGGTTTGCGGTTTCATGTCCATGCCACCAAACACCACGGCCGAACGCAGTTGGGTGTACTTGGCGTACATCTTGACTTGTTGGGCCACTTGGTCTGCCAACTCTCGGGTCGGCAGCAACACCAAAGCACGCACCGGGTGCCTGGCAGGCGAGGTAGAGCTGTTTTCGTGCTTGATCATGCGCTGCAACAAAGGCAGCGAAAAAGCAGCCGTTTTACCAGTCCCTGTTTGGGCCGCACCCATCACATCTTGGCCAGACAAAACCACTGGAATGGCTTGGGCCTGGATGGGTGTCATGGACTCGTAGCCCATTTCTGCAACGGCTTTCGCCAAATTGGGGTCCAACTGCAATTGCGAGAATGAATTCATATGTAGAGTGATTGTCGCACTCTCGGCTGACAGGCCTCAGGCACGGGGCAAGGTCACGCCTACTTGACCTTGGTATTTGCCACCTCGGTCCTTATAGCTGGTCTCGCAAACCTCATCGCTCTCAAAGAACAAGACTTGGGCGCAGCCCTCGCCTGCGTAAATTTTCGCGGGCAATGGCGTGGTGTTAGAGAACTCCAGCGTGACAAACCCTTCCCACTCGGGTTCAAAAGGAGTCACATTGACAATGATGCCGCAGCGAGCATAGGTACTTTTGCCCAAACAGATGGTCAGGACATTGCGCGGGATGCGAAAGTATTCCAGGGTACGGGCCAGCGCAAAACTGTTTGGTGGAATGATGCAGACATCGGATTGAATGTCGACAAAGCTTCTGGGATCGAAGTTTTTAGGGTCAACCACCGTGCTGTAAATATTGGTGAACACCTTGAACTCAGGGGCACAACGGATGTCATAGCCATAACTGCTGGTACCGTAGCTCACGATTTTTTGACCTGCTGCATCTTGGCGGATTTGGCTTGGTTCGAAGGGCTCGATCATGCCGTGCTGCTCTGCCATGCGGCGAATCCATTTGTCACTTTTGATGCTCATGTCACTGCCTTTTCGTCTAATCACCGATTGTAGGCAATGACCTGCGCGAACCCCAAGCAAGCGATTGGCCGCGCACTGCACCACCTATCTGGCTCGAGGCAAATTACCTTGTATGCCCTGGACCAAAAACTGCATGCCCAAGATCTGCTCGTCGCTCAGACTCTGTCCTGTGGCCAACACCACTTGGTCTTGGTTATCCAAAATCGGGCCAGCAAAAGGCTGCAAGCTACCTTTGCCTATCGCACGCTGCAAACGCAAAATTTCTACCTGTACTTTCTTTGGCACCTTGGGTCCAAACCCATCGACTTTGATCATGCCCTCGCGCACCCCGCCCCATACATTGCCGGGCTCCCATGTGCCTTGAATAACCGCTTTGGCGCGTTGGCTGTAATAGTTGCCCCAGTGGTGGGTGATGGCCAAGAGCTGTGCTTGCGGTGCCACATGGCGCATGTCGGAATGGTAGGCGATAGCCATCTTGCCGCGCTCTTGGGCTGCGACCATGACAGCCTCTGAAGCGGTGTGGAAAGACAAGACATCTGCTTTTTGGTTCATCAGCGTCATCGCGGCATCGCGCTCACGCGCTGGCTCGAACCAGGTGTCAAGCCAAATCAGCTTGATCTGTGACTTCGGGTTGACCGAACGCATACCCAGTGCAAAAGCATTGATGCCTTGGATCACTTCAGGGATGGGAAAGCTCGCCACGTAACCTGCGATACCAGTCTTGCTCATGCGCCCAGCAGCGATACCCGCCAAGAAGCGTCCTTCGTAATAACGGGCATTGGCGGTAGCCACATTGGGCGCGTTTTTGAAGCCAGTGATGGACTCAAATTTCACCTGTGGAAAGTCAGCCGCAACCTTCATGGTCGGCTCCATGTAACCGAAGCTGGGCGTGAACACCAGACCCACGCCTTGGCGCGCCATGTCGCGGATGACACGCTCGGCATCTGCGCCCTCGGCAACGTTCTCGACAAACTGGGTTTCCACCTTGAAGCCTTCTTTGGTGAGCTTATCCTCAAGGGCCAATCGTCCGAGTTCATGTTGGTGCACCCAGCCGCTGGGCAGGCGGGGGGTGACATACACAAAGCCGACTTTGAGCACCTGTTTGTTTGAAGGTGATGCTCGCGTTGGCGAGCCAGGCTGGGTTTTGACATCCACTTGAGCCATGTTGTCAGGCTGCGCTGCCAAGGCAGATATTGAAAACAAAGCGAACGCGGACAGCGATGCAATGAGGTTTTTGTACATGGTGTTCCTCGACATGGCCCCAAGGGGCATTCAACTGTGACAAAAAAAACGCACCCGAAGGCGCGTTTTTCGTTTTGGCGGAGTGGACG
>CAMCES010000013.1 GCA_945873925.1 Bordetella parapertussis | reverse complement strand
GTGAACGCATTATCGGTGGCGACTTCATAAGTTAACGCCACATCACCCGTATTACCAGCGTACTTGGCGTGGGTCCATAAAATCACTCGGTCACTCAAAGGGTCACCACTAGCCACACCATAAGCAAATTGAACTTGCTCACCGCCGCCGCCGCCGCATGCCGATAAAACGGCACCAGCAGAAAACACAGCCGAAACAGATGAAATACGAATAATGAACTCACGTCGACTGGATGATGGCAATGTCATAAAAATCTCCTTAAACACAAAATGTAGACAACGAAAATGACAAAGGTGTGAACTTGATTTCCGACCTGAGCATCAAATCGCATCAGTAGGTCGAGTTGGTGTCATAGGCGTTTCATTTTCAAGGGCTAAGAACTCCATTAGAAAAAAAGTTTAATCTGCACTGAGTGCTGGCGCTTTTTCCTATTGTTCGTTATTCCATTAGCTCACCCTCATTCTCATGAAAGGCAACCTCACCATGCAAATCAGTACATCAACCTTCATCAGGGCATTCGCCATGTGTCTGGCTACTTCATGGGCGCCTGTGGCGCTATCTCAAGCCGCTCAAATAGAAGGCAAGGCACTCACCGATGCATTAAAAAAGGGCGGCTACGTGGTCTTCATTCGACACGCAGCCACCGACATGTCCATTGCCGACAAAGAGCAAGTTGTCATTACAGACTGCAGCACCCAGCGCAATTTATCAGCTCAAGGTCGCATCGATGCGCGTGACATGGGCACTGCTTTCGATCGGCTTCAAATCCCCGTGGGCCAAGTGCTGTCTGCGCCTTATTGCCGCACCATAGAAACCGCTCGCTTGGCATTTGCCCGAGCAGAGGCATCTGAAGCCCTGATTGAGCAACGTCCCCAGAACGAAACTACCGCCAAGATGGCTGAAGCTGGTCTGCGCCCCTTGCTTGCCAAAGTCCCCGCCGTCGGAACCAACACCATCTTGGTTTCGCACGGATTTAATTTGCGCTCTGTCTCAGGCTTCGGTCCAGCGGAGGGCGAGGCCGTGATTTATCAGCCTGACGCAAAAGGTGGTTTCAATTTGGTGGCGCGAGTGCTGGTAGCCAGATGGGGCGCACTGGCGCAGTAAACCGATATTTGACGCGACTGTGGTGGGCATGCCTTCACTGGTGTGCCCACTAAAAAACCCTCATCATCAGTGAACTAGCGCTGCTTCCACATTTGCTTCCACACCAAAGCAGAACGCTTTTAACCTATTGATTTACATGGGTTAATTTTTATTGAAGCTGCTCATAATCCTTTGGTCCGCGGTTCAAGTCCGCGACGCCCTACCAATTTTTTGGCGTGTTAAGATGCATGACAGTGCGGCTGTAGCTCAGCTGGATAGAGTACTTGGCTACGAACCAAGGGGTCGTGGGTTCGATTCCTGCCAGCCGCACCATTTCCTACCTTATGAATAAAGCGTTTACCCGCGAGTCCCCTCCAGAAGACGACGACGAGGAAAACCTCTTACCCGCCATGCCTGCGGGTTCCAAGAACTACATGACGCCCCAAGGCTATGCCAACATGCGTTCAGAGTTATTGACGCTGATTGACGAAGAGCGTCCCAAAGTGGTGGAGATTGTGCATTGGGCGGCCAGCAATGGGGACAGGTCCGAAAACGGCGACTACATTTACGGCAAAAAACGTTTGCGCGAAATCGATCGCCGCATTCGCTTTCTGACCAAACGATTGGAGTTGGCCAGTGTGTCTGACCCAAGCGTTCACCATGGCAATGACCAGGTGTTTTTTGGGGCAACCGTCACTTTCGAAGATGCACAAGGCAAGCTCAGCACAGTCACGATTTTGGGCATTGACGAGGCCGACAGTTTGAAAGCACAAGTGAGTTGGGTGTCGCCGATTGCCAGAGCCTTGCTCAAGGCCAGGGTAGGTGATGTGGTGAAACTGCAAACGCCTTCGGGTGCGCAAGACATTGAAGTGGTGAAAGTGGCTTACCCTTTGCCGTCATCCCAACCAGTCTGAGCAAGCGCACTGGCTTTGATAGTGACTGCTTATCAGGGGTGACGATGCGTGGTTGTGCGCTTGGCACTGCTCACCGATGGCAAGCGCTGCAATGTGCCCAACACGCTCTCGAGGTGCGAGGCATCTTGCACCGCAATCAAAAAGCGCAAATCCGTGGCTTGTTGGCCGCTGACTTGGTCGGACATGCTGACGAGTTTGATGTCAGCTTGTGCGGAAGTAATGGCTGAAGCCACGCTGGCCAGCACCCCCTTGCCGTTGAGCACGGTCACCACGATGCTCGACTCAAAACTGCGCACAGGCTCGTCTGACCATTCCACCGCAATGAACCGCTCGCTGTCTTTGTGTTTCAAGCGCTGCGCCACATGGCATTCGGCGGTGTGCACCAACAAACCTTCTCCGCGTCCCAAGTAACCCACGATGTTGTCGCCTGGTAAGGGGTGACAGCATGCACCGTATTGCACAGATGCGTTGTCACTGCCATCGACCACGACGGCACCCTGTGAAATGGTTTCGTGCGCGGTAAAGCGTTCGCGACTGATCAGCAAGGGGTCTGGTCGTTCGCCCAAGTCGGCCAACAAACCGACCAAGCGTTTGGCCACGATGCTGGCCACACGCTTGCCCAAACCAATGTCGGTCATGAGTTCATTGCGGTTCTTGCTGCCGGTGAAATGCAACAACTTGGCCCAAGAGCGGCGGTGTGTCGCGTCCGGTGCCGGCAATTGGGTGAAGCCTTCTGCACGCAAGGCTTGGGCCAGCAGTTTTTCACCCAAGTCTTGCGATTCCGACTGGGCGCGGGTTTTGAGGTAGTGCCTGATCTTCGAGCGAGCACGGCCGGTGCGCACAAACCCCAGCCAGGCGGGGTTGGGTGTGCTGCTGGGGTCTGTTTCCACGGCAATCACATCGCCATTGCGCAATTCCGTGCGAAGCGGCACGGTTTCCCCGTTGATTTGCGCCGAGGTGACATGGTCGCCCAGGTTGCTGTGCACCGCGTATGCAAAGTCGATGACAGTGGCGCCACGAGGCAAAGCCATGATGTGGCTCTTGGGCGTGAACACATACACCGCGTCTGGAAACAAATCGACTTTGACATGGTCCCAAAATTCAGCCGCATCGCGGGTTTCGTCTTGGATGTCGAGCAAGGACTGCAGCCATTGCGTGCCCAAGCGTTCGGCTTTGCCTTTGTTTTCGTGGGTTTTGTAAAGCCAGTGCGAGGCCACGCCTGTTTCGGCCACCAAGTGCATGGCTTCGGTGCGCAATTGAAACTCGACGTTGATCCCCGCAGGCCCCACCAAGGTGGTGTGCAACGACTGGTAGCCATTGACCTTGGCAATTGCAATATGGTCTTTGAATTTGCCGGGCACAGGTTTGTAAAGCTGATGCAGCAGACCCAAGCCGGTGTAGCAATCGATCACATGCGGGACCAAGATACGCATGCCGTAAATGTCGGTGACCTGCGCAAAGCTCAGGTGCTTGGACTGCATCTTTTGGTAAATCGAGTAAAGGGTTTTTTCGCGCCCAAAAATCCGGACATTCAAATCGCTTTGCTTGAAAGTCTGCTCAATTTCCTTTTGCAACTTCATCAACAAATCACGCCTTCTGCTGCGTGCTTTGAGCACCGCTTTCTCAATCGTGTGGTAGCGCCAAGGTTTGAGGTGCCTGAAAGCCAAATCCTGCAGTTCACGGTAGGTTTGGTTCAAGCCCAAACGGTGCGCGATCGGCGCGTAGATCTCTAAGGTTTCGCTGCTGATACCTTGCCAGCGATGGCGCGGCATGGCCTCCATGGTTCGCATGTTGTGGGTGCGGTCAGCCAACTTGACCAAGATGACGCGCACATCGCGTGCCATGGCCAACAACATTTTGCGAAATGATTCGACTTGTCCTTCTTCTTTGGTGTCAAAGCTGATTTTGTCGAGTTTGGTCAGGCCATCGACCAACTCGGCCACGGTGGCACCAAACTTTTCCAGCAAGTCTGCTTTGGTGACGCCGCAGTCTTCCATCACGTCGTGGAGCAAAGCCGCCATCAGGGCTTGGGCATCGAGTTTCCATTCGGTGCATTGCAAAGCCACGGCAATCGGGTGGGTGATATAGGGCTCACCACTGCGGCGGGTGACGCCCAAATGGGCTTCATCCGCGAATTTGTAGGCTCGACGAACTTGCTCGATGCCATCCGCGCCCAGGTAATCCAATTTGGCCACCAGCGACGCAAAACTGGCCGCAGCAGCGTTGCTGGCAGCCTTGTGATCAACGGGTATTTTTTCTGCGGTGGCCATGGCCCAACTGTAGCGTTTTGTGAGCGTCTGCTCTGTGGAGACGAAAAAAAGCACTGCCGAGGCAGTGCTTTGTGGTCTGAAGCGGTCTGTTGGAGCCGCTGGAGGCTTTAGCCGGGGACTTTTTTGAGCATTTCCAGACCGATTTTGCCAGCGGCAATCTCGCGTAAAGCAGTGACACCAGGCTTGTTTTTGCTCTCGATCTTGGCGGTATGACCCTGGGCCAGCATGCGAGCACGGTAAGTGGCAGCCAACACCAACTGGAAGCGGTTGGGGATTTGTTCGAGACAGTCTTCAACAGTGATGCGTGCCATGGTGTGTTGCTCCGGGGTGTTTCAAGTGAGGTTGAGGGCCTGAAAAACATCAGACCTGCTTCTGCGCTGTGACCCGTATTTGAGTCTTTGCGCATGGACAACGGCTTTGAGGTCAAACAAAGCTTTGTCGAACAATTGATTGATTATAACGAAGTCGAATTCATGGGCTCGTGCCATCTCTTGTGCGGCGTTTTGCAAACGCAGTTCGATGACCTCAGGGCTGTCCTCGCCTCTGCGTTGCAAACGCGCACGCAACTCCTCACAACTCGGTGGCAGGATGAAAATCAACACCGCGTTGCTGAATATTTTTTTGATCTGAATCGCGCCTTGAAAGTCGATTTCCAAGATCACGTCCAAACCCTTGGAAATCCGTTCTTCGATGGTGGCGCGTGATGTGCCATAGCGGTTGCCGTGCACATGGGCCCATTCCAAAAAGGCATTGCCTGCGATCATGGCGTCGAATTCATGGTCGTTCACAAAAAAGTATTCACGGCCGTGAAACTCTTGTCCTCGGGGAGCGCGGGTGGTGTGCGACACCGAATGCTGCACGCCTGCATCGAGCTCCATCAAGGCTTTCACCAAACTGGATTTGCCCGCGCCACTGGGCGCCGCGACCACATACAAATTGCCAGGGTAGGTATTCATCATTCGAGGTTTTGAACTTGTTCACGCATTTGCTCGATCAGCACTTTCATGTCCAACGAGATGCGTGTGAGCTCGATGGTGCTGGATTTGGAGCCCAGGGTATTGGCTTCGCGGTGCAGTTCTTGGATCAAAAAATCAAGGCGCTTGCCCACACCTTCTTTGTTCGATTTCAAGTTGAGCAAGCGAGCGATTTCATCCAGATGGGTTTTCAAACGGGTGATCTCTTCTATCACGTCTGCACGGATGGCAAAGCTCGCGGCCTCAGCCAAAGCACGCTCATGCACCGCTTCTGGTAAGGCTTTGGCATCTGCCAGCGCCAAGGCTTCGCGCCAACGCTCTAGAAACTTTTGCTTTTGCAGCGCTACCGTTTGTGGCACCAGTGGCAGGGCCAGGTCTGCCAGCACATGCAGTTGTTTGGCACGCGACAGCAGGTCTTGGGCGAGTCGTTGGCCTTCGCGTTCACGGGCTTGGCAGAGTTGTTCAAGCAGGGTATTGGCCAATGCCAACACCTGGGCAGAGACGTCTTCTGCCAAAACAGGGGGCGTGGTTGACAAGCGAATGATGTCGGCCACTGACAAAGGCTTGGCTTGGGGCAACCACATGCGCACCTGGTCTTGCAAGCCCACGAGTTGCTGCATCAATTGGGTATCAGGCGTGGCCACGCCCGCTTGTTGACTCGATTCGAGATGGGCACGTAACTCCACCTTGCCACGTTTGAGATGGTTGTTGATCAATTCGCGCAGCGCAGGCTCTTGGGCGCGGAGCTCATCAGGCAAACGAAAGCTCACATCCAAAAATCGGCTGTTGACCGATCGGATTTCCATGCCCAGGCGCATGCCAGGCGATGTTGGCGCTTGTGCACCCAGTTGGTTCTGGGCACTGGCATAGCCGGTCATGCTTTGCAAAGACATCGCACTCTCAAATCAAAAACCGCATTATCTCAGGCATGCAGCCCCAAAGCTAAACGACAATCGCGGCAATTGAACAAGGCCAAGACATGACCACCCACGCCATTCCATCCAGACAAACCCGTGCCAACGATGCTTTGCGTCAGGTTCGGATCACCCGCCACTTCACGATCCATGCCGAGGGCTCGGTCTTGATCGAGTTTGGCAACACCCAGGTGTTGTGCACTGCCTCTGTGGAGGAAAAAGTACCGCCACACAAGCGCGGCAGCGGCGAAGGCTGGGTCACGGCTGAATACGGGATGCTGCCGCGTGCCACGCATACCCGCAGTGACCGAGAAGCAGCCAAGGGCAAGCAAAGCGGTCGAACACAAGAAATACAGCGTTTGATAGGACGCTCATTGCGCGCGGTGTTTGATTTGAAAAAACTCGGCGAGCGCACCATCGCTTTGGACTGCGATGTGTTGCAAGCCGATGGCGGCACCCGCACCGCAGCGATCACAGGGGCTTTTGTCGCGGCACAAGACGCGGTCAATGGCTTGCTGAAATCCGGCAAGCTCACAGCCAGTCCGATCACAGGACAGGTGGCTGCGATCTCGGTGGGCTTGTTGCAAGGTGTCCCGCTGTTGGATCTGGAATACGTTGAAGATTCGAGTTGTGACACCGATATGAACGTGGTGATGACTGGCCAAGGCGGCTTTGTGGAAGTGCAAGGCACCGCCGAAGGCGCAGCATTCACACGCGCTGAGATGGACCAATTGCTGTTGCTGGCTGACAAAGGGATTCGTGAGCTGATTGGCATGCAAACGGCTGCTTTGGCCGCCTGAGGACTGACTTTGAAAAGAATCGTTCTGGCCTCAAATAACCCTGGCAAACTGGCCGAGTTGCAAACCTTGTTTGCGTCTTTGGCGCTGAGCTTGTTGCCCCAATCTCAACTCAAGATCTCCGAGGCAAAGGAGCCATTTTTCACCTTTGTGGAAAACGCCTTGGCCAAAGCACGACATGCCAGCCTGCACAGCGGTTTGCCTGCCTTGGCCGATGACGCTGGCTTGTGTGTCGACGCGTTCAATGGTTTGCCTGGCGTGCAGACTGCTTTTTATTGCACCCAATTTGGATACCTTAAAAGTGACGACAACAACCGAAAGGCTTTGCTCGAGCAAATGGCAAACGAGACCAACCGACGCGCTGCCCTGGTCAGCACCTTGGTGGCAGTCAGGCATCCGCTCGACCCTGAGCCATTGATCGCGGTTGGTCGGGTGGTGGGTGAGATCACCCATGAGCCACGGGGCAGCAACGGCTTTGGATTTGACCCGGTGATGTACATCCCGTCCATGCAGCAAACCTTTGCAGAAATGCCCGAGGCCACCAAAAATGTCCTGAGCCACCGTGGGCAGGCATCGCGCTTGATGAGTGAGTTGATGAGAGAACGTTGGTTGGCATGAACCTGGACATTGCGTACCTGATGCGCCCAGGCACCTTGAACCTGCCTGCTTTGCCCGCCTTATCGGTCTATGTGCACCTGCCATGGTGCTTGAAAAAATGTCCCTACTGCGATTTCAATTCGCATGAGTGGCGGGGTTTGGCGAATGGATCTGCCAGCCCGGCTGTTTTGCCAGAGGCCGCTTATTTGGACGCGGTCTGCGCTGATTTAGAGGCCAGTTTGCCGCTGGTGTGGGGCAGACCGGTGCACAGCGTTTTCATCGGTGGAGGCACACCCAGTTTGTTTTCTGCCCAGGGCATTGCACGCTTGGTGAGTGACCTGAGGGCGCGGCTGCCGTTGCTACCTGATTGCGAAATCACCTTAGAGGCCAACCCAGGCACTTTCGAAAAAGAACGCTTTCATGCTTTTCGAGCCGCAGGAGTGACGCGTCTATCGGTGGGTGTGCAAAGCTTCAATGACGCGCACCTGGGAGCCTTGGGGCGTGTGCACAATGCGGCACAAGCTCAGGCAGCTGTGTTGGAAGCTTCGCAAGCCTTTGAGACTTTCAATATCGATTTGATGTATGCATTGCCGGGGCAAACCATGACCGACTTGTCACAAGATCTGTCACAAGCCTTGTCCTTCAAGCCACCGCACTTGTCAATCTACCACTTGACGATTGAGCCCAACACTTTGTTTGCCAAGCACACACCGATAGGCTTGCCCCAAGACGATGATGCCTATGACATGTTGGACACCATCACCGCACAGACCGCCTTGCAAGGGCTCGAACGTTACGAAGTGTCTGCCTTTGCGCAAGCCGGTCACCGCTGCTGGCACAACACCAATTACTGGCAGTTTGGCGACTATTTGGGGCTGGGTGCGGGCGCGCACAGCAAGCTGAGTTTTGCCCACCGGGTGTTGCGCATGGTGCGGCACCGTGAGCCTCAGATCTACATGGCCAAGGCCTTGGGGGAAGGGGCTGTGGCGCAAAGCCATGAGGTGTCGCGGGCTGAATTGCCTTTTGAATTCATGCTCAATGCGCTTCGCTTGAAAGACGGTTTCGATTTGTCTTGGTACACCGACCGAACCGGTTTGCCGCTCTCCACCATCGAACCAGCCCTGGATCAAGCGCAGGCCAAGGGTTGGCTAGAGCGCGAGCTGCACAAGGCCCGGCCCACTGCCCGGGGTTTCGATTTTTTGAGCGATCTGCAGGCGCTCTTTTTATGATGAGGGAAAACAAAAAGAGTATGGGTGATTCTTTTGCAAGACTTGAGTGCAGTCAAAAAAGGCGCACAGCCCTAGCGTCCTTGGCCAAAAGGTTTGGCAGGAGTAAATGCCGTATCTCGCTCACTGCGGGCGGAGGTGGCACTGATCAAAGAGAAACTGCGGTTCAAGCGCGCACCACCGTCCCTGGTTAGGGGCTGGTAGACCAAATTGGCCACACTTCCACTGCGGGTCGTGGTCATGACGTCAAAAGGTATTCGAAGATACATGCCCTTGTCAAAACTGCCTTCACCAAATTTTTCAGCGGACACATTGGTTTTGGTAACCCAAGCCCCCACAGACACACCATTGTCAAAATATTTGCTGAAGTCAATCGTGGCACCAATATCACCCGCCAGATAACGACCCACATTCAAACGCAAATGCGTCGATTGCCAACCTGTGTCCCAATAAGCGGTTGCATGTCCAGTAGTTACACGGTATCCGGTTTGTTCTGCAACACGATCGAAGCCAAAAAGCTGATCGAAATTTCGCTGCTGTACACGGTTGACGTCAATCCCAAATGCCAAGGGACTGTGCCAGGGGCGATAAAGCCACTCAGCCCCTAAACCGCCGTAGCTGGTTTCCAAATAGCCCGCATAAAGACTGTAAAAATGGTCTTCATGGACTTGACCAAAGTGGGTGATTTGTAGATTAGGAATGTTGACATCAGATGCCGTCATGTATTCACGCAGGTAGGTTCGCACGCGGGGTAAATTACTAGGTCCTGTGTATTTGAAATTGTCGTAGTTATCGAGCAGGTGAAGACTCAAGGAGCCAGAGATGGACAGATTTTCTGTGAGTCTGAGTTGCATCGGAAAAGTCACGCCCGCGCTAAACAGCAGAAACCCGTCCGGGCCACCGATGTTTTGCTGCCAACTGGGAACCACGGCAAAACCAAACATGGAGGGCGTCTGCTGCCAAATCAAATCATAGGTTGAATCTGTCGACTTAAGGGGTGGCTGTGCAAGCAAAGGATCAGTTCTCTGCGAGGGTGGCAAAAACTGCGATTGTTGCGTGACCCATTCACGCCGGTTGATGATGCGCTCGCTCAAACCCACACCTTGCTCAACAATGCTCAATTCAAAAGAATCAATCTCCGTTGGTGCATCTCGATTGAGCACAGCAATGATTCTCTGAATGCGATCGTTCCAATGCGCGCCGGAAGTTCCTTCAAGAAGAACACGAAGGGTTTTATTTTGGCGGTAAATACGTTGAACACCCCAGCCACTCATATCCCTGACGTCAGCGGCTGTCGTCGTCCACTCCAGCGGTATATCCAATTTTTTATACATCGGCTGGGCGTTGAATTTGGGGGCAGGCGGGTCCGATACTTTAGGTGCCGCCATTTGCGCAACCGAGGTGTGCAGCGTCAAGCCAAATGTCACCGCATTGCCGCGCTGGAAACCCAGTGAAAGCTGGGCACTGGGGTACAGCTGGTAAGTCATCCCCAAATTGAAAGGTGTTTGCTGAACCCGGTTGTTTGCCTGCGGTTCATGTTGATAGTCGTTACCGTCGTACTCCAATTTGACAACCCATTTATCCCAAGGCGTGTGGTATTGCAGCCCACCGAAGAGAGCCGCTGGGCCTCGGAAATAGGCGGCAGTATTGGGTGTACCACCAGTAGAGACATAGGCACCACGCGTGTTGAATTTTGGACTCAACTTGGTCAGGGGATTGGTGATGTTGCCACTCGATCCCAAATAACCCCATGCCATACCGGCGCTGAAGTCAAAATCGCCATGTCGCTTGCCTGCGACCAGGTATTCGCTGGAAAACAGACCTGTGCCGCCTAAGTCCACAAATCCGACGGCAAGCTGGGGCAGGTAAGTGCTCTCTGGCCAGAGTCGGACTTTGAGGTCGATGCTTTTATCTTTATATGACTGGTCGCCAGAGAGCTCGGCAGGACCATACAGTCGGTTGAGGATGTTGGTGTAGCGAAAGCCAGCTTCTAGCCATTCAAAAGGCTGCAAAAAAACATTGCTGCGATCGTAGGGATAAATTCGGTTGTAATTGAAGCGCGCTTCTCCAGGCTCCGCCATGCGCGCGCTGGGGGTCTCAAGCAAGCCAATCACGCCCCAATTGTTGGCACTCAACATGGGGTCGCGGGCTGGCAAACTAGGCGTCACTTGAATGCCGCGATCGGGCGTTGCAGTTTCAAAAGCAGAAAGAGTCTGATCGTAAATTTGTGTGGATAGAAAGCGCGTCAGCAAATGCGTTGCAGCCTCTGACCAACCACTGTCTCTGTAGGGCGCCCATATCAATGCGCCCGGCGCAGGTTCAGATTGGGCGGTTTCGTTCCAAGACGACACTGCAAAACGCTGCACATCGCCATCAGCTTGAATCACCCACGCCTGATCAATCAAATGCCAGTTTTTAAAATCACACGCACTCAAATAGTCTTTGGTTTGTGCGCCACTTTGATGAGACAAAGTGCAACGAGTGCCATTGGGGTAGATGACACTCACCGTTGAAGGGCGAAGGGGCACAGTCACTGCATGATTCGCAGCCAAAATCGGATCTTTCTTGGGATGCGCTTGAAGCCAGCGTGGGTCCGCTTGATCAAGCTTGACACGACCGGTGACAGGCAAGGATTCAACGGCGTTGATGAAACTGGCGCTGATGGAAACCTTAGCGTCTTTCAGCAGCGCTATTTCATCTAGCAAGGACTGTTTGACCAAGCTCTGCGGCTTTAATTCCTGAGGAACCATCCAGACGGTAGCCGGCGCGTAATGCAGCGCATGGGGTGTCTGACGCAAAAGCCAATCACTGAGACGCTCTCCATTGACAGGTTGCGCCATCAAAGGGCCAGCGGGGGACGTATTGGTCTGCGCTTGAATACCCAAAGGAAGGCATGCGAGCGCGCCAGAACAAATGGCAATCAGTTTCCAAGTCATGGGGTGAGGGGCCAAATTTGCCATGTGAAACAAAAATCTTTGGACAGACATTGGTCGGCATACACCACTGTGGGTAGACCATCTTTGATTTGCAGTCCATACCGAGCTGAGGGCAGACCATGGTTTTGATCAAGTACTTTTTCTTCAAACCAGCGTAAATCAGAGGGTGGCAAACCTTTCAACAAGGCATTGTTTGGCGTGGTGATTTTATATAGCGACAGCTTTTGTTCAATACCAAAACGATAACCTGGCATTTCATCGATTTCTCGTTTGAATTGAAGGCTGTTGTGCTCAAGCAAATGCGCCCATGACGGTTGTTCGTTTTGACGAACCGCGCGCCAGTCAACTTCCAGTCCCGTGGTGGACAAGATGCGACCGTTTTGCATGCGAAGCACTTCTCCTTCAGCGCTGTACCAAGTCTCGATGGGACCCAAGGAATGGGGCTCTTTGTATCCCAGCACCAACAAAATGACTCTGCCTTTGACAGTCAGGCGCAGATACCGAAGCTTGGGATTGAGAGGGGTGGCGTCTACTTGCTTGCCCATGCCCAAAGCATCAGAAAGGGTCAATGTGACTGGCGTGTGTCCGCACGCGGTCAAGGCAAAACCAAGCAAAAAGAAAAAAAATATACGCACGGGGATGAAGAGCACAGCGATCCAACAGTTCAAAAAAAACCGGGGCAGATGCCCCGGTTTTTTACTGACAAATAAAAAAAGGATTTTCAGCTGCTTAGAGCTTGATAGAGCCAGTGGTGCCTACTGTGCCAGTGGTGCCGGTTGAAGCAGCAATGGTGGTGCCAGTGATACCTAAGGCAGTCAAAGTCTCTCCATAGCTCTTGATGGCACCATTTGCAGCAGTTTGGGAAGCCAAAGCGGCAGTTTGTGCAGCGGCAAGCTGGGCTTCAAATGTAGCTAATTGACTTGTTGTTGCGCCAGCTGCAACC
The DNA here is from genome assembly GCA_945873925.1 of Bordetella parapertussis. GTDB lineage: Bacteria > Pseudomonadota > Gammaproteobacteria > Burkholderiales > Burkholderiaceae_C > Limnohabitans. The sequence goes on along the minus strand of CAMCES010000013.1, from coordinate 26,532 downwards.
ATAAAAGCTCTCAAATCTGTCATAAGTTTATTGGCATAAAGTGCATTTTCAGCGGCTACTTTAGCTGTGTAGGCTGCCTTGTACGCGAGGTTGGCCAGCTCAGCTTTGGTACAGGTGGTGGCAGCTGCACAAATGGTGCGGCCAGCATTCACCACGCCCACAACGCTAACTTTACTTGCTGCATTCAAATCAGATGCTGCAGCTGCAGCTTGTGCTGCCGAGGCCTTAGAGGCTGCAATAGCAGCTACAGCGGCATCGTAGGCGGTTTTGCCAGCACCAGTAAGTTTCAGTTCTGTAGCGACGGCCAACGCAGCATCTTGGGCTGTATTGGCTTTGGAGGCTTCTGCAGCTCCGGCAGCAGCAGAAGTGGCTGCTGCGGAAGATGTAGCGGAAGGTGTCGCGGCAACGGTTGCGGTTCCGCTGTCGCCGCTTGTCAAAGCGGCAACAACAACAACGCCGGCAACGGTTGCTACCACAACGCCTGTTGAGACGCCACCGATGGCTGAACCAGTTGCGGCGTTGGCACCAGCACCCTCATTGGCATGCAAATGGGCAGACGCAAGCAAAAGCGCGGAAACAACAATTGAAAGCTTATTTAATTTCATGGCTAATTACCCTGTTGGTTGACTTAATCCTCAATTTTAATGATGTTTCCTGAAATTGCAAGCAAAGAATGCAAAATACAACAAACAAAGTTAAAGATACCTTCAGTTTTCTGAAACCAGCAACTCAGTTGAAATGATAGTAAGCTTTTATGCCTATTTCGTGGGTTTTGTTCATGGGTTCAACATAACCTTTATCAATATTTGAGTCAGCAACTTTCCAGTATGAAAGGCTTGGACCGAAGGATATGTTGCCAAAACGCGCCATTGTGGACAGCCTGAAACCATGTCCAGTTTTCTGCTTCATGCTGAGATCTCCAACAGTGGCATTGAAATCTGACATTCTGGCTTTGTGCAAACCTTGCAACAAATGGATGTACTCGACTGTGGATGAAAGCAGATACAAATCAGGCATTTTGGTTTTATGGGTCACACCCACCGGGATGCTGACGTAACTCGTGTCCCGTCTGTAGCCTCTTGGATGGCGACGCAAGTCGTTGTGCAAATGGCGAAGACCTACACCAACATATGGAGCCAACACAAAGTTAGAAAAGGCAAAGTCCTTGCCTAGCAGCAAGCGTCCCTCTGTATACCTGTTGATGGTGTCATTGATAGAGCCGCTGATCGGACTCCGATAGTCAGCAGCTCCGTTGGCATAGCGCAGTTCGCCGTGAATGAACCAAGGCATACCCCGCTCTGGCCATTCAGTTTCGAAAGTGTAAGTCCCAGTGTATTCAATCCCAACAGTGGCGGCTTTGAGATTCATATAGCCGGGCTCTTCATAGTTGTAATCAGATAGCGAAAGGCCCACACTGTTTCCTGTGGTGGTTGCAATGTCCGCTGACTTGGCTGGCATGGAAGACAGACAAAAAAGCACTGAAACCAACGATCTCATGAAAGCCATAGAGATGAATTTGTCGTGGTACATAATATCCCCTCGTTAATGACAATGAATGATTTCGAGGCAGTGCAAATGTTGCGAGGCAGTGCCAATGCCATTATGACCCGCTGTGCAAAGTAACCATGGCAGTCAGATCAACTTGAATCAGAGACTTCGATGAAAATTTCAAAGCAATTACAAGCACTCATGATCGGTTCTGCTTTGGTGCTCTTTTCTTTTGTTTCATTGGCGCAGAACTTGCCGAACATGCAACTGCCCAACCCCGGCTCCATAGGAACAGGGACAAATGGGAGTGCCAATTTAGGTACCCTAGGTCTGCCCAATTCGCCCAATGTGCTGCGTTCGGTAGAGCCCAAAACACAAACCCAAATCATCCCAGCCTACGAATTCAGCCCACTGCCTGCCAATGATTTTCAGCGTTTTATTTTGCAAAACACCGGTCAATCCTTAACTATTTATGGCAGAGATTTTTTTGACAACGTCAACCAAACCAAGCAAATACAAAATGCATCAGTCTCGCCCCCCGCTTTTTCTTCACCAGAGAACTCGCCTGTCAGTCCGGGCTATGTTCTAGGAACTGGCGACGAATTGGTGATCAGGGGTTGGGGATCCTTGGACATTGATGTGCGCGCAGTGATTGATAAATCGGGTCAAATAAATCTGCCCAAAGTGGGCAGTATTGCCTTGGCCGGGGTCAAGTTTTCCCATGCGGAAAAAATCATAGACTCTCACCTGCGCAAGCTTTACAAAAACTTTGAAATCAGCCTCACCATGGGGCAACTCAGGAATATCCATATTTATGTTGTGGGCCAAGCCAGGCGTCCCGGCAGCTACACCCTCAGTAGTCAATCCACCTTAGTGAGTGCTTTGTTCGCAACTGGTGGCCCTGGCTTGGTGGGTTCAATGCGCAATATTCAACTCAAACGAGACAACCAAGTTGTCACAAGTTTGGACATGTACTCTTTTCTAGCGCAAGGCAATACAACTTCTGATTTCAAGCTTTTAGATGGTGACATCATCGTCATACCTCCCGCCGTTGCTTATGTGGCCATCAGTGGCGCAGTGAACATGCCTGCTGTGTATGAGCTTAAAACTCCAACGGAGAATTTGGGTCAGTTGTTGGTTTATGCGGCTGGACTGCCTGCGGTTGCCGACCCCAGGAAAATCAACCTTGAAAGGCTTGACCCCTTGAGCAATCAGCCTCGTCGACTGATCGAGTTGACCATGGATGCGCAAGGTTTAAGCACCAAACTTCAAAACGGTGATTTGATCACTGTTGATGCGCTTGTACCTCGGATTGCCAATTCGGTGACCTTGCGTGGTGCAGTGACTAAACCTAAAACAATTCCTTGGTTTGAAGGGATGCGAATTCGTGACTTGATACCCAGTCGAGAGGTCTTGGGTAGTTCAGACAATTTACGTCGTAAAAATCAACTTCTTTTTGATAACTTCGAGCTTGAGCGGGCGCAAAGAGACAAGACAAAATTACCCAAAGACTTGGTTGATGCAGATATTGCCGATGCAGAACTGGCCATGCGGTTGGGGATGAATCGTGCAGACGGTAATCGTGCAGACGGTAATCGTGCAGACGGTAATCGTGCAGACGGTAATCGTGCAGACGAAAACAGCACTTTTTCAAAGGACAAAACGCTCACTGAAAGTATTCGCCGATTGGTCGAAGAAGTTAATTTTGACTACGCACTGCTGGAGAGGACCAATCAGTCCACTGCTAGCGCAGAGATGTTGTCATTCAACCTTGCTGCGGCGCTTGACAATCTCGAAGGACCAGACAATCTGATTTTAAAACCTGGCGATGTTGTGACTGTTTTTTCTGCGTCCGATGTTCGACTGCCTCTATCAAAGCGCAGGGTCAATGTGTTGATTGAGGGTGAAGTGAACCGTGCAGGGATTTATTCGGTCAGCCCAGGTGACAACTTGGCAGAGCTTATTTCGCGCGCAGGTGGACTGACCACCAATGCTTATTTATTTGGTGCTGAATTTACCCGTGAAGAAGTGCAAAAGTCCCAAAAGGCCAATTTGTCAAGACTGATTACCCGCATTGAAAATGAAAGCCAATCCAACCTGACCAGTTTGGCTCAAAATGCTGGGGGCACATTGGATGCAGCTACCTTGCAAGCGCGATTGGCAATCGCCAAAGAAGAGCAGTTGCAGACCATCAAACGACTTAAAGAGCTTCAGCCTTCAGGCAGGATTGCGCTGTCTCATCCCGCAACCGAAACCAATCAGCTTTCAAAGCTTCCAAACATCAGCCTGCAACCCCTTGATCGTCTTTTGATTCCATCAAAGCCCGACTTTGTCTATGTCTTGGGTTCTGTGAATACCGAGTCTGCTCTTTTGTACAGCAAAGGACAGACTGTAGGGAGCTATCTGAAGTTATCGGGCGTCAGCTCCGGTGGTGACATGGAGAACATCATCTTGGTCAGAGCAGATGGATCTGCACTGAGTAACGAAGAGAAGTTCTGGCGAGACAACAAAATATTGTCTACCGTGGTCATGCCTGGCGACACCATCGTTGTTCCTGAAAAAGTCAATAAAGAATCTTCCTGGAACACCATTGTTCGAAATGCCAAGGACTACACACAAGTTCTTTATCAATTAGGTCTTGGTGCCGCAGCTTTCAAATCTCTCAGAAACTGATGCCATGAGTGAATCTCTTGCCCCCAATCAAATTGATGCCTCAGAGGATGAAATCAGCCTGATTGACTTGTTGATCGCCCTTGGCGAAGAAAAGCTGAGTCTTTTCTTGGTTCCGTTATTAACGACATTGGCGGCCATTGGCGTTGTATTGACCATGCAACCGGTTTTTACAGCAAAAACATTGGTGATGCCGCCTCAACAAAACCAAAGCGGCGCTGCATCAGCCTTGGCCAGTTTAGGCGCCTTGGCTGGCATGGCTGGTGGAGCGGCGGGTATCAAAAGCCCCGATGAAATGTACATTGCGTTGATGGGCAGTGAAACTTTACAAAATTCAGTGATTGCCAAATTGCAACTACAAGCCCGATATGAAACTGAAACCTTAGCTGATACTCGTAAGCAACTCAAATCAGCTATGAAATTGTCAGCGGACAAAAAGTCTGGTCTGTTAACCGTTGAGGCAGATGACCGTGATCCTGCTTTTGCAGCCCAATTGGCGAATTTGCACGTTGAAGAATTGCGAGTTTTACTCACCAAGTTGGCCGTCACTGAAGCTCAGCAAAGGCGTGTTTTCTTTGACCAAGAAATCAAGAAAGTACAACAAGAGTTGATCAATGCCGAATCCGTATTCCGCGAGGCCAAACAAAAATCAGGGATGCAGGTCACTGCTGTTTTGGCAGAAAGCGGTGTCCGAGCCAGCGCAGAATTGCGTGCCCAAATTGCTGCTAAAGAGGTTCAAATACAGGCCATGAGCAGGTTTGTCACTGGTCAAAACCCTGAAATGCAGAAAACCAGCAGTGAATTAGCAGCGATGCGTTCCCAGCTGTTCAAGCTTGAAAATGGCGAGGGCCGTGCTGCAGTCAGTAGCCCGACCCAACAGTTGGCCATTCAAAGTTTCAGGGAAACTAAGGTACAAGAAGCCAAATTAGAAGTGCTGATTCGACAATTTGAAATGGCTCGAATCGATGAGGCCAAAGAAGGACCGTTGATCCAGCAAGTCGATCCTGCATTACCACCAGAACAAAAATCCAAGCCCAAGCGAACATTGATTGTCATGGTGGCCGCGCTAGCAGGATTGTTTGCCGGTGTCCTGATAGCTTTTGTTCGTCGGGCTTTGCGTGTCAATTCAGTCAATCCACAAGGTGCTGCCCAAATGCAAGCCCTGAAACGGGCTTGGCGAATCAAACCATCTTGAGTCGAAACTGTTTGTCAAAATGAGTCGGTGATCTGTGAGCTTATCAATTGCCAGGTCACGGAAGTTAGAATCATCTCAGTTAAGACCCAAAAAGACAGGAAGCGTGGCAGAGTGGTCGATTGCACCGGTCTTGAAAACCGGCAACCCGCAAGGGTTCGTGAGTTCGAATCTCACCGCTTCCGCCAAGTCAAATGGTTTTATGCGGGTTTGCCAGCCCCTCCTAAGCCAATCCCTTCGCCATCCTGATGGACTTTGATTTCAGGGCTAGGTTGGTCCTGAGTCGGACGATGGTAATTTGCGTCATGGCCGCATGACCTTGCGTGCAGATGACAAACAAGTGGTGCATGTCAGCATCAAAGCACCCTTGGTGCCGCCCGACACCTGGGCAGACTGAGTCACTCAGGCATTGCCTGAATCCAACAAGCCATGGCGCATGGCCAATAAAGTGATTTCAGACTGGTTGGCCAGTTGCAATTTCTGTTTGATTTTGTAGAGATGGGTGCCCACCGTGGACGAGGATAAATTCAGGATCTCCGAAATTTGCACCACCGACTGACCGCGCGCCAATTGCACGAACACCTCAAACTCTCTGGGCGAGAGTTTTTCTATCGGGCTCTCGTCTCCATCCAGGTCTTGCATCGCCATGCGTTGGGCGATCACGGGATCGATGAAACGTTTTTTCTGGCCCACCATGCGTATCGCATCGATCAGCACCTCAGGTGCAGTGCGTTTGGACAAATAACCCAAGGCCCCGGCTTGTAATGCCCTTTTGGAGTAGCTGGTGTCTTCATGGGCGGACAAGGACAGGATGCAAACCTGTGGGTCCTTGGCCAACAAACGTTTGATCGCTTCAATGCCTCCCATGCCAGCCATGGCAATGTCCATCACCACCACATCGGGGTGATGTTGCTCATAGAGTTGCAACGCTTCTTCGCCACTGGCGGCCTCAGCCACCACCTCGACATCCTCCCAGGTCTGCAGCAAGACCTTGAAGCCGCCACGCACAACCGCATGGTCATCGACCAACATGAGTTTCAATTTAGTCATGCGGTGTATTTTGGCTCAGTGGCAAAACGGCATGCACCCGCACACCCGATGGCACCAAGGCCTCAAAGTACAACTCGCCGCCCAAGCCTTGTGCGCGCTCGCGCATACCAATCACGCCAAAGTGGCCTGATTCAGCCCAATTGGCTGCAGGCCCCAAGCCGTTGTCGGTGACTTCCAAGGTCAGTTGGTCTGCTTGCACGGCAACCCGCATGTCGATTTGGGTGGCTTGCGCGTGGCGCAGTGCATTGGTCAGTGACTCTTGCATGATGCGATAGATGGCGGTTGCCAGGGCTTGGTCCACAGTGTCCAAAGCCTTGTCTGCTTTGAGTTGAATGACCACCTCAGGATGACGCGTCCTGGCGTCTTCGAGCAAGTCTTGTAGCGCATCGGCCAAGCCAAATCGGTCCAGGGCCAGGGGCCTGAGTTTGCTCACGAGTTGATGCACTTCTTCGTAAATCGCATCGGCACACGAGACCACCATCTGGGCCGAGGACTCGATTTGCGCATCCACGCCCTTGGCGCGGTGTGCAATCGCCAGTCCCACGCTTTTGATGGCCGTGACTTGCTGACCCAACTCGTCATGCAATTCACGCGCAATTTGCCCCCGCACCTCTTCAATGCGGGCTTGAATCACTTGGGTGAGTTCTCGGTTTTGCGCCAAGGCTTGGGTTGCTTCACGCGCTTTCACCCGAGCCTCGATGCCGTCTTGCACCGATTGCGCCATGGCATTGAATGCCGTGCCCATTTGCTGGGCTTCTTGGCCGGGCATGCGGGGCAGCCTTGTGGCGTAACTGCCTGCGCTGATGTCTTGCAGGCCTTGCACCACTTGTTGGATGGGCCGCAACACCCGACCCACCAGCACAAACACCACCACATTGCCGAATACAAAGCCAATCAGCACCGTGGTCAAGATGGGTACAAAGTCATCCCAACCATCAAGCACAGCTCGGGATGGATCAGCCCAAACCAGCAAGCGGCCTTGCCGCAATTGAATTTCCCGCACGGTCACAGGTGGTGTGACGATATCGCTGTACCAAGCAGGCGCGTCCCGACCTGCTTTGTAAACAGGCGGCGGCGAGTGGTAGAGCACCTGCCCCTGCTCATCTTGCAACTCGATTTCATGGGCGCGAATGCGTCCGACCGACACCAAAAAACGCGCCATGTCTGCCAGTGATACGCTGCTGGTATTGGCCTGCACCCGCGAAAGCAACTGGGTCGCCACCATGCTCGCACCGTCCATTTCTTCGCGCACGCTGCGGCGGGTGTCATCGATTTGCAGGCCAATCAAGAGGGAAGCAAAGGCTGCCAACAACAGGCCAATGATCAGGTTGATTTGAAGTCGCAAAGACATGCTCATGCGCTCCTGACCGTATTCACCATGGCATCGATGGCATGCACCACAGCGGCTGTCATGCCCGGTTCGAACAGGTTGTGGCCTGCATGGTCTATCCATTGCAAGCGACTGTGCGGCAGGGCTTGGTGAACTGCCCAGGCGGATGTCGGGCGGCATATCCAATCCAGGCGACCATGCAAAAGATGGATGGGGATACCTGCTAAACCTTGCAAATGCGGCAAGAGGCCATCGCTTGGAAGGAAGCAAGCGTTTTGCAGGTAATGGCTTTGCAAACGGTATTTGGCAAGCAGTACGCCTGTGGCTGATGCGCTCAGGCTGGCAGGGGTTTGCGCGGTGTAGCTGCGTTGGGTCAAGGCGTTCTCCCATGCCTGCCATGCCTGGGCCAGTGGCACTGCGCCTGCCTCAGATGCGTTTTGCAACTGTGCAAAAAGATGCTTGCCAATGTCCTCGCGGTGGGCAATTGGCACGGCATCCGCCAAGGCCGCCCAAGCATCCGGCAGGCATTGACCGGCGTCTTGGAAAAACCAATGCAAGTCGCTCGGACGGCACAAGAAGACGCCACGCAACACCAAGCCCAAGCATGCGCGGGGATGCGCGCTGGCATAGGCCAGCGCCAAGCCGCCGCCCCACGAACCCCCCACGACCAACCAGGCAGGGATGCCCAATTGCATACGCATACGCTCGATGTCGATGATCAAGTCTGCCGTTGTGTTGGCGTGCAATGCATGGTCAGCCAGTGAACGTCCACAGCCGCGTTGATCAAACAAAACCGCATGGGTGGTTTTGGGGTTGAACAGTTGGCGGTGTTGTGGCTGACAGCCGCCACCGGGGCCGCCATGCAAAAAGAGAATCGGCACACCCAGGGCGTGTCCGCATTGCTCGAAATACACCTGATGACCCGCCATCTCGGGCAAAAACCCGTGTGCAAAGGGTTCACACGCAGGATAGAGGGCGGGATCGGTGTCTTTGGACATGGCTTGAATGCTAGTCGCTTTGACCTGGCGGTTTGGCAGCAGCCTGTGAAGCGGGTGGAAACCCTAGGGCAGTTTCCAGAAATTCATGAGGATCGATTCCATGCTTTGCCGATGGTGCTCGTTGGGCCGGGCGGGCACAGTACGTCCTGTGTTCGAAATGTCTTTGAGCGCAACCATCCGCAATCCGCGGCAATTTTTTATTTGGAGATACACCATGAAATGGCAAACACCTGCAGCAAGCGACATGCGTTTCGGCTTTGAAATCACCATGTACATCGCCAACCGCTGAAACCAGCTTTGTCTGTCGGGCCCTCCCGACAGGCTTTTTTTCCCTGTTTGATGTCCGCGCTTGGCGCGGTTTTTTTTATGAAGTGGGTTGATGGTGAAAATTCATGTGTTGGGCTCGGCAGCCGGTGGTGGCTTCCCACAGTGGAATTGCAACTGTCCCCAATGCAACGCGGTACGTTCTGGTAGCCCCCATCACCGCCCCCGTACCCAATCTTCGATCGCTGTGAGCGCCAACCACCAAGACTGGTTGCTGGTCAATGCCTCACCCGATGTGCTGCAACAAATCAAAGCCTTTCCCGCCTTGCAACCCGCTCGCTCCTTGCGCGACACCGGTATCGCTGCCGTCATGTTGATGGACGCGCAGATCGACCACACCACCGGTTTGTTGATGCTGCGTGAGCACCGTCAAAAACTGCCCTTGTGGTGTCACCCACTGGTGCGCGAAGACCTGACCACTGGCAATCCCTTGTTCAAGGTGTTGGACCATTACTGCGGTGTGGACTTTCATGCGCTCTCCTTGAACACGCCTTTCACGATCGGCGGCTTGCCAGGCTTGGGCTTGTCTGCCCTGCCTCTGTTGAGCAATGCCCCCCCTTACTCGCCGCACCGTGACAAACCCCAGCCTGGTGACAACGTGGGCTTGAGCGTGCTGGACCAGTCCTCTGGCAAGCGTTTGTTTTACGCGCCCGGTTTGGGACAAATGGAGCCACATGTGTGGCAAGCCATGCAAGCCAGCGATTGCGTGCTGGTCGATGGCACCTTGTGGACCGATGACGAAATGATCGCGCTGGGCGCATCGAAAAAAACCTCCCGTGCCATGGGTCACATGCCGCAAACCGGCGCCGACGGCATGATCGAGTGGTTGGACAAACTGCCTGCGTCTGTGCGCAAGGTCTTGATCCACATCAACAACACCAACCCCATCTTGGACGAACAAAGCCCCCAGCGTCAGACCTTGACTGCCCACGGCATTGAGGTGGCGTACGACGGCATGGAGATCAGCCTGTGAACAACCTGATGAATGAAGCCATGGCCGACACCCGCCCACCCTGGAGCGCCGAGGAGTTTGAGGCCAAATTGCGCGGCAAGAGTGGCAACTACCACATCAACCATCCATTCCACGTGATGATGGCCGAGGGCAAACTCAACGCGGCGCAATTGCGCGGCTGGGTGGCCAACCGTTTTTATTACCAAATCTCGATCCCCCTCAAAGACGCCGCGATCTTGTCCAACTGCAATGACCGCGAGATTCGACGCGAATGGATTCAACGCATCTTGGACCATGACGGTGTCGACATGGGTGGCCTGCAGGACGAGGGTGGCATTGAAGCCTGGATTCACCTGGGGCAAGCCGTGGGTCTGAGCCGTGACGATGTCACCTCGCTGCGTATGGTCGCGCCTGCAAGCCGCTTTGCGGTCGACGCGTATGTCAACTTTGCCCGCCAACAGCCTTGGCAAGAAGCGGTGGCCTCCAGCCTGACCGAGTTGTTTGCGCCGCACATCCACCAGCAACGCATCGACACCTGGCCTGCCCAATACCCTTGGGTAGACCCAACGGGTTTGAACTATTTTAAAAACCGTCTGACCCAAGCCCGCCGCGACGTGGCGCACGGTTTGACATTCACTTTGCAGTACTTCAGCCAAACCCGCGCTTTGCAAGAGCGTGCACTGGAGATATTGCAGTTCAAACTCAATGTGCTGTGGGCCTTGGCGGACGCCATCATGCTCGACCAATGCCAAGTGCAAATCACTGGGCCCAAAACATGAGCGACATCGACGATGTGCTCAGCAGCACGCCTCGGGTAGCCAGCATGTTTCGCTTGCAATGGGAAGAGGTTCAGCAAAGCTGGGTGTTGCTCTACCCCGAGGGCATGGTCAAACTCAACGGCAGTGCGGGTGAAATCATGCGCCGCTTGAATGGTGAAAAAACCGTGTCCACCTTGATCTCCGATTTGGAAACCGATTTCGGCACCACCGGCTTGCAAGCCGATGTGCTGGCCTTTTTAGAAATAGCAGACCAACAAGGTTGGGTGAAAGCATGAGCGAAGTCGACTCTGTTGCTGGCTTGCAAACCACGCCGACCCCACCCACGGTGGGTCCGCCCTTGTGGTTGTTGGCTGAAATCACTTACAGCTGCCCGCTGCATTGCGTGTTTTGTTACAACCCGGTGGACTACACCCAAAGCGGTCCCGAGCTGACCACCGAAGAATGGTTCAAGGTCCTGCAAGACGCCCGTGCCGCTGGCAGCGTGCAATGTGGGTTCTCTGGCGGTGAGCCACTGGTGCGCGACGACCTCGAGTTGTTGGTTGCTGAGGCGCATCGCTTGGGCTTTTACACCAACTTGCTGACCTCGGGTATTGGCTTGACACCCGAGCGAGCGACTGCTTTGAAGGCAGCTGGTTTGGACCATGTGCAACTGTCGTTCCAAGACTCGACCCGTGAACTCAACGACTTTTTGTCGCACACCAAAACCTTTGCCTTGAAGCAGCGTGCTGCCGAATTGATCCAGGCCAATGGCTGGCCGATGGTGCTCAATTGCGTGATTCACCGTTTGAACATCGATTACATCGACAAGATCATCGAGTTGGCGGTGGACTTGGGCGCCGAGTATTTGGAATTGGCCAACAGTCAATACTATTCATGGGCACAACTCAACCGTGATGGCTTGATGCCCAGCAAAGAACAGCTGGAACGCGCTGAGCGGGTGACGAATGACTACCGCACCAAGCTGGGTGACAAACTCAAAATCTTTTTTGTCGTGCCTGACTACTACGAAACCCGTCCCAAGAAATGCATGAACGGCTGGGGCAATATTTTCTTGACCATCACGCCCGATGGTTCGGCGCTGCCTTGCCACACCGCCAAGATGATCAAGCACTTGGATTTCCCCAACGTGAAAACCATGCCGGTCAAAGAGATTTGGTACGACGCCCATGCGTTCAACCATTACCGGGGTGACGCTTGGATGAAGGACCCCTGCCGGACATGCGATGAAAAAGAAAAAGACCTGGGGGGTTGCCGCTGCCAGGCCTTGATGCTCACCGGTGACGCCGCCAATGCCGACCCGGTCTGCGACAAATCAGCGCACCATCATTTGGTGCAAGAGGCGGTGGCTTATGCGCAAGTGCCCGATGCGCAACGAGTGAAGGTGCAACCCTTGGTGTTTCGCGACCCGATCAATTCACGCAAGCTCAGCGCCAAAGTTTGAGCGGCACCTTTCGGGCCGAAGCCTGTGTGAAAAACCAGCCGTTTTAATGAAGACCCAAAGACCAGAGCTGGGTCGAACGCGCACCACTGCGGCAAAAAGCCAACACCGGTCCGTTTGCAGCTTCCACCAAAGAAGCCATTTGTGTGACTTGCTCGGGCGTGATCGCGCCACTCACCACAGGCAGGTAGTGGTAGCTCAATCCTGCCGCTTCTGCTGCGGTTTGCATTTGGGCAGAGGTGGGTTGGTCTGGGCCGCCCTCCATGTCGGGGCGGTTGTTGATCACGGTGGTGAAACCGTGGGCGGCAATCGCGGCCATGTGCTCAGGTGCCAGCTGTGGTGCGGTGGCGAAATCGTCGGTGTGTTTGGTCACTTCCATGGCTGTCCTTTGAGCTTCATTGGCTGGCGGCGGCGGCAGGCGCAGAACTGGTTTTGCTTGGGCTTTTTTTGCGACCACTTTGGCCACACAGCATGTCAATGACTTTTTCACCCACGGTGTCGCCTGCCACCGGTTTCCAATTCGTGGCTTGGGTGCTGGTGAACAAGGTTTTGCCTTCGCCCATGGCGTCGGATTTAGAGGCAAAGGCCAATGAGCGACGACGCGCATCGTGGCAGTCGTATTCCATCAGAACCAAGCGCGACTTGACGCCCGCCTTGGTTTTGTCAAACAAGTCAAACAAATGCCAAGCTTGGGGATAGACACTGCTGGCGCGGATTTTGTCGGGATCGATGTAAATCACGGCCAGGTGGTTTTCATCGACCTGTTCCCAATCGGCCCACACCGAACCCACCGGGCTGAGCAAGCACAAGGGCAAGATCCAATGGAGGCTGCGAAGGAGGGTCATGCAGATATTTTGCCACCGTTGATCTGGGGCTTCAAAGGGACGCCAAACCCCCACTGCGGCGCACGGTGCGTTCACAGGCCGTGACCAACAAGCTGGGCTCGGGCGCCCAAATGCACAGTTGTTGGCGCGCTCGGGTCATGCCGGTGTAGACCAATTCACGGGTCAGCAAAGGGGCAGCTTGGTCAGGCAGCACCAGCAGAACCTGCGCAAACTCGGAGCCTTGAGATTGGTGCACCGTCATGGCAAACACGGTGTCCACCTCAGCCAAACGGCTGGGAACAAGCCAGCGAACGCCGCCTTGCCCATCGGCAAACGCCACACGCCAGCGAGATTCGCCATGAACCATGCGCGGCAAGCACAGGCCGGTGTCACCATTCATCAGTCCCAGCGCGTAGTCGTTACGCCGCGCCATGACCGGGCGGCCAACAAACCATGGCGCATCCGCAAAACCCAAGGCGCGTTGCAATTGGGTGTTGAACGCGTGCACACCCCAAGGACCCTCCCGCATGGCGCACAACACGCCCACTTGCGCAAAGCCCGACAGCAGGGCCAGGGCTTGCTGGTCATCACAGGGCTGGCCCGACAGGTGCGGCTCGAGGAGATGCAGCCAAGGCGCCCAGGCTTGCCGCAGGCGTTGCAAGGTTTGTGCATCTTGGCTGTGGGTGCGACGGATGCGGCTCACCGCTGCGCTGTCACTGAAACAATCCTCTGGGGCTTGTGCCCAAAGGGCGTTCAAGGCGGGGCTGTCACCGGCATTGGCTGCGCGTGCCCAGGGGCCGATGCCTTGCTCGGCATCGAAACGGTGGCTTTTCACCAGTGCCGTGGTGTGCTGGGCCATCCAAGGTGCTTGGCACAGTTGCGCCATCACCGCGCCGGCTTCGACCGAGGCCAGCTGGTCCTTGTCACCCAGCAGCACCAAGCGGGCTTGCGCAGGCACGGCTTTGAGCAAGCGGGCCATCATCTCCAGATCGATCATCGAAGCTTCGTCAACCACCACCACATCCGCGTCCAACACCGGGCTGGTGTCTCGTTGGGTTTGCAGGCATTTGTGCAGGGTATGGGCGGCGGTGGGCAAGGCAGCGGCTTGCTCGGTGGGCAAGCTGCTGCGGGCTTGGTTCATGGCTTGGCCCAAGCGGGCGGCGGCTTTGCCTGTGGGTGCGGCCATCAAGATACGCAAGGGGGCATGCGAGGCGCTTTGCAGCAAGCGTAAAAGCTTGACCACGGTGGTGGTTTTGCCGGTGCCGGGGCCGCCGGTGATCAAGGTGACCGGGTTTTGCACCGCATGGGCGCAGGCCGCGCGCTGCATGTCGCTGGGGTCGGGCTCGAACAAAGCGTCCAGGTGTTGCGGCCAATCGGGGGGCACAGGCAGCGAATGTTGTTGCAATGCCATGAGGCACTGGTGGATGGTTTGTTCAGCTTCCCATGCGCGGCGCAAATACAAGCGATGCCCATGCAGCACCAAAGGCGAATGCGCTCCCTTGGCCCAGGGCAGGCTGGGCAAGGCCTGCTGCAATTCGTTGGGGATGGCTTGCAGCGCCGTCGTCGGCCAGGCCAAGAGGTCGGCAGCGTCAGCAGGCCAGGCTTGCAAGTCCAGGCAGGCATGGCCTCGCCCCCATTGGTGACTGACCAAGGCGGCGAGCCACAGGTGGCGTTCATCGCTGCTGGGTTGCAAGCCTTGGAGCATGCGTGCAAAAGCCAAGTCCAGACCAGTGAGCGGGGTGGCGGTTTTGCCAGGCCAGGGCGAGGTGAGCAATGGGCGCAGACTCATGCGGGTACTTTGGCAAACAGTTGGTCGAGTTGATCGATCAACGCGAAAGGGGGGCGCATGGCATGCACGCCGGCGTTGTCGCCATCCACGCCACGCAAAAACAAATAGACTGCACCGCCCATGTGCTGCGCGTAGTCATAGCCGCGCAAGCGTTGCTTGAGCAAGCGATGCAGGGCCAAGGTGTAGAGCACGTATTGCACCTCGTAGCGTTTGTCGAGCACCGCAGCGCGCAGACTGGGTGCCGCGTAGTTGGGCAATTTGTTGGACTTGTGATCGAGCACCCAGAAGCGGCCATCGTGCTGCACCACCAAGTCGATGGAGCCGGTGAGCATGCCTTGCAGCATGGTGGCTTGCAAGGCAGGCCGCGCATGGCCTGGGAACACATGTTGCCGGATCAGGGCGTCTAGCTGGCTGCTGGGCACCTGGCCTGCGGGCAAGTGGAAGGCCATTTCAGCCCACCGGTGAGACGACTGCACTCGGGACAGCACCAAGGGTGAAGCGATGGGGTGGCTTGCAAGCGTTTTGGGGGGTATCTCGTCAGCGTCTGTGGCCAGCGGCAAGGGTGTTCGCAAGATGGCTTGCAACCAAGGCGTGAGACTGGCTTGCTCAGTGGGTGTGAGTTGCAGCCAATCGGCCTTGCCTTGCAAGAGCTGCTGCCAAGCCTGGGTTTGCCAAGCAGGCGCGGCGTCTTGCACCACAGGCCAGCCTTGTTGGGCTTGCCACTCCAGCAGGTCGTGCAGCAGGGTACCGTAACGCGCGCCCGCAGGAAAAGCTTGCCAGGGGTGGGTATCTGCCAGGGGCGTGCTGGGGTCGCGCTCGACGGCATCGGTTTGGGCATCGCTGAAGGCTTCTTCGCGCTCGGTGCCTGCCTCCAAGCCGCGAGTGAGGCTGCTGAAACTGGCGGTCCACCAGCGGGCATGGCCTGAACGAAGGGGCACCAAGGCGGCTTGGCGACTGACTGTGCTGGCAGGGGCTTGGTAAGCCTGGCGATCTGGGGGCGGCAATTCCAGGACGGCGATGTCCGGACAATTCCCCCACATGGCATGCAGTTGGCTGGGCAAGTCGTCGTGGCTTTGCCGCTGCAACAACTGTGATACCGCGCTGCGTTTGATCGGTTTGGTACTGACCGCCAAGCTCTTGGCGGTGGGTGCAAGCCCCAGCCATAAGCCTCGCTTGGCGCGGGTCAGGGCCACATACAACAAACGCATGTCTTCTTCCACCGATGACTCGGTGATGTCGGCCGCCTCATCCTCCTCGGAGGGCGGTTTATTGGCCGTGGTTTTGCCGGTGGTGAAGCTGCCCAAGAAGGGCACAAACACCAGCGGGTACTCCAAGCCCTTGCTCTTGTGATAGGTCACGATTTGCACACAAGCTGCGTCGGTTTCGAGCCGCATTTTTTGCGCCTCGGGGTTGTCGCCGCTGTGGTGGATCTGGTCGGCCAGGTGCTGCAACAAGGCTTGTGGGCCTTGCAGGCTTTGGGAGGCGTCTTGCAACAGTTCGCCCAGATGCAGTAGGTTGGTGAGTTGCCGCTCACCCGCGGGCGAGGCCAATAAACGGTGAGCGATTTGTTGCTCGTGCAGCCAGCCGTAGAGCATCGGCAAGACGCCTTGGGATTGCCATTGCTGCAACCACCGCTGGCAAGACTCGGCCAAGGTATCGGCTTGGGCGTCGTCTTGCAAGCAGGCTTGCAACTCGGCCATGCCCAAGCCCCAGACCCGGCAAGCCAGGGCGCTGCGCAACCAAGCGGTTTGCCGAGGCGTGGCAATCGCCCGTAAAACCCGCCACAGGTCCAGCGCCTCTGGGCTTTGGTAGACATTGGCGTGGTCAGACAGATACACACTGGCCAAGCCGCGTTGCTGCAAGGCGTTTTGCATGGCTTTGGCTTGGGCTTTGCCTCGCACCAAAACGGCCATCTGGCCTGGGTGCAAGTCAGTGTGCTGGTGCAGCAACTGCACCATTTGCGTGGCAAACCCATGGGCCATGCCATGCAGGTGTTCGTCAGCGGTGTAGGTGGCCTTGTCTGTGGGTGGCGCCTGGTACCAAAGCGTGAGGGCTTGGGTGGCTTCTCCTGCGGGCGTGGTCAAAGGCTTGGTCAGGCTGGCGCTTTCCACCTGCACAAACAGCACCTGCTGGTCAGCAGGGCGGTTGGCTTGGTGAAACGGGTTGTCGGTTTGCGCGTGGGTGAACACATGGTTGACCGCCCGCACCAATCCAGCGGTGGATCGGTGGTTGTGCGCCAGGCTGTGGACAGCGTTGGGGTCGAGTTTCAATGCCGCCTGCCGGGCTTGCAAATAGGTGTTGAGGTCAGCCCCCCGAAAGCTGTAGATGGCTTGCTTGGGGTCGCCGATCATCACCAAGGCATGGCGATGGTCGGTGTCTTGCTCGCGGTAAATACGGTCCAGGCTTTGGTACTGCCAAGGGTCGGTGTCTTGAAACTCATCGACCAAGGCCACGGGGTATTGGGCGCGCACTGCGGCGGCCATTTCGCCTTGGTCGGCATGCAAGGCATGGTGCAGGCGTTGCAGCAAGTCCTGGAAATCAAACACCGCTTGCTGCTGCTTGGCTTGGTCGTAGCGCTGGCGCAAGGCCAACGCTGCATGGTCAAGCAGGGGTTCTTTGCAGGGGGGTTGGGCGGCTTGATGGGCAGCCAACTGCTCCAGGCTGGTGAACAGCGGGAACTGATCCGCCTGCGCCCAGCCTTTGGACTGCAGGTTACTCGCGGTGAAGCGAAACAAGGTTTTGTCGTCGATCGACTCGCCTTGCTCGGCCCAGGCTTGGAGGGAATAGACCCAATTTGTGAAATGGATCTGCGAGATACCTTGGCCTTTGATCAATTTGCTTTTTTGTGCGCTCAAGAGTGTCTCGGCCAGTTCAGGTAACCAGTTTGCCCGGGCCTGTGCTTCGAGCGCATCGTGTTCGGTTTGCCAAACCACAAAGGGCGCCAAGGTATCTGCAGGCAGTGGGGGCAGATCAACGCTTGCTGGCCCCGACGGCTTTGCGTTGGTTGTCTGCGCATCGCCAACCGCCACTGGTTGGGGGGGGGAACGGTCCATGTCCTTCCACCGCGCCTGGAGCAGCACCAGCATGGCCTCGGGTGATGCGCAAACTTGGCTCACCAAGGCCTGTTGTGCGGCCAGAGGCAGCGGGTAGTACCAATGTCGCCAATGGTCGCTGGCCAGCTGCCGCAGCAATGCCGTGGGGTTATCCAAATGGGTTTGCTCAAACAGGTCGCGGCTGTGCAACGCAAAGCTGCTGAGCATGCGTCGGCTCCAGCCGTGGATCGTGAAAATCGCTGCGTCATCCATGCTTTGCGCGGCATGGTGAAGTTGCGCCGCGCAGCGTGGCCAATCGGCAGCATCCCAAGCAAGTGCCAAGGGGTCGAGCAAAGGATCGGCCAGTGCGACCCCAGCGACCTTGGCGTCAAACCAGACCGCGGCTTGGTGCAAGCGGTCGCGCACCCGCTCTCGCAATTCGGCGGTGGCAGCCTCGGTGAAGGTCATCACCAAAATCTGCGACGGCAACAAGGGTGGCATGCCCTTGCGTCCATGGGCCAAAACCAAGCGCAGGTAAAGCGCGGCCAAAGTCCAGGTTTTGCCGGTGCCTGCGCTGGCTTCGATGACTTGTCGGCCATGCAAAGGAAGGGTGTGCAGGTTCAAGCTGTTCATGCGTCCTCCTCGGAGGGGCCAGCGCTCATCGCCAGGTTGCAAGCCGCTGCCATGGGACCATAGACACGCTCGGCCCAGTCGGGCAAGTGGGCTTGAAGGTCCTCGAAACGCTCGAATGCACGCTGCAAATGCGCTGAGGTGCTGGCCTCGCCCGCGAAATGCCCGCCCTCGAAAGCCAAGCGCGCTTTCTGCAGGGCTTTGTGATTCTGGGCCTTGTGCGTTGGCCAATGCAGCGCAGCAAGCCAAGCGCAGGCAGTTTTGCAAGCCAGAGGCAGCGGGGCATGCCAGGCTTGCAGGTAGGCCTCGGCCAAGTCGGACAGCAAGCGCTGTGCATCCTCGGGCGTCAAAGCTTTCAGCACCAGCAAACCATCTTCACCGCTTTGCAGGCTGGTGGTCGACAGGCCAGCGGCGTTTGCGCTCAAGTGGCCTACCCACAGCCGCGTGAGTGTGAACAACCGCGGCGCTTTGCCGTCCATCAGCTTGGTTGGGCGCAGGTCGATTTGCAGCGCACTGCCATTGGCTTTCAAGCGCCAGGTGGTCAAGTCGCCGCCAAAGCGCAGCCGCATGTCCACGGGCACAGGGACAACATGCACCTGCTCCGGCAGGGCCTGGTCGGTATCGTGCAGGTAGCCCGAGAGTCGCTGGTGGATTTGTTGGCGCAACGCGAGCCAATGGTTTTGCTGGGCTTGGCCAAAACCACCCAAAGCCAGTTGGCCCTGCCATCGCAAGCGATGCAGTGCCGCCACGGGGTCGGGGTGGTTGAGCACCTCGTCTTTCAGCGCAAAGGCATCCAAGCCTTGTGGCTCGAAAGGCTCGTCTTCGCTGCCCAAGGCCAGGGGTTCATCCAACTTCACCTGCAGATGGTCGGCGAAATGCACGTCCACCGGTTGGCGCAGCAGGCGATGCAAGTCTTGCTCGGTCAGGGCGGTGGGTGGGTGGGCTGCTGTGCTTGCCAACAGCGGTGTTTGCAGGGGTGTTGACAAGGGTTGATGTGCCGCGTCCCAATCTTGGGCGTAGGTGACAAAGCCGCTGCCTTGGTTGAAGTATTTCGAGGAGAACGGCTGCAAGGGTTGCAAGGGCGTGGGGAATGCCTGGCTGCCTTCTCCGGATGCCGGGGTGTGGCATTGCCGCAAATGGTCGAGCAACTGGGCCACCAAGACCGAGGGCGGGAGTTCTGCATGGTCGCTGGCGCGCCTGCCTTGCCAAGAGATGTAAAGCCTTTGTCTGGCGGACAACAAGGCCTCTAAAAACAAATAGCGGTCGTCCTCGCGGCGGGCACGGTCACCGGCGCGGCCAAGGTTTGGGTGGCTCATCAGGTCGAAGTCACGTGGGGCGGGTGCGCGCGGGTAGTCGCCATCGTTCATGCCAAGCAAACACACTCGCTTGAAAGGAATGGCACGCATGGGCATCAAGGTGGCGAACTGCACACCTCCGCCCATGAAGCGTTGTTGCAAACCACCGGTGTCTATATGGGCCATCCAGTGGTTGCGCAACACCGACAACGGCAGGGGTTGGTCAAACTGCGCCAAAGCGGTGTCAGTCAGCCAGTCTTCCAATGGCGCCATGACCCGCTCGAGCAGGCGTTGGCTGGCTTCCTCATCGGTCTTGAAAAACCGCCGCACCAAGTCGTGCATCAATCGCACCCAGGCGCTGGGTGCGTGGTCTTGCTGCAACAAAGAAAGGCTGAGTTGGATATCGGCAAGCCATTGCAGCAAAGCAGAAACCACGCGGGCATCCAAGCCTTGCACCCCGGGTTGCGCCAGCTGGGCTTGCCAAGGCTGTTGGGCGGCTTCTCCGCTGCCGCTTGCGTAGCCCAGCAGCAGTCGTTGCAAGCCAAAGTGCCAGCTGTTTTGGTCGCTGTCGGGCAAGGTGTGGTCCATGCCCCAGGCTTGTCGGTGGAGCGCGTCCAAGCCCCAACGAACACCGGCTTGTTCGAGCAGGGTGTGGAGGTTTTGCACATCGGTCAAGTCCAAGCCATAGCGCGCACGCACTTCTTGCACCTGGAACAGGGCCAGCCATTCGTTCAACCCCCAGCGCTGTTGAGGCAGTTGCAACAAGGTTTGCAAGGCCTGCACCAGGGGTTCGAGGTGGGCGGTGGTGTCTGCGACCGAGTAGGGCAGGTGGCGGCTGTGGGGCGAATACCCGGCCTGCGAGGCAAAGCGCCCAAACACCGCGTGGATGTGCGGTGCGAACTTCGCCATGTCGGGCACCATCACCATGATGTCACGCGGCTGCAGGCTGGGGTCTTCGTCCAGCCAAGCCAAGAGCAGGTCGTGCAACACCTCGACCTCGCGCTGCGCCGAATGCGCCTGGGCAAAACGCAGGCTGTGGTCTTCGGGCGTGCGCAGCGCCTGACCAGCCGGCGTGAGCGGCGGCGGGGTTTGCAAGTGCAATACGGCCGATTGCAGTTGTTCGAGCGCGCTGGGTTGGCGCTCCTGGTCTTGGGCCTCTTTGGCAGGGTCGATGAAGGCGTCGACCCGCGTGAATGGCGGTGCAGCCGGGTCAGCCGCCTCGAACCCGTCGATGGCATGCAGGTAATCGCGCCCATGTTTGCCCCAGGCAGCCAACAACGGGTGACCTTCGGCAACAGGGTTCTCGGTCAGGTGTCCCCAGTGTTCTTGGCTGGGGTTGTGCACAAACATCAACACAGGGATGAAGCGGCCGAGTGCGACCAGCGCCTCCAAGGTTTGCATCGGCAAAGCCGTGATGCCAAACACCAAGAGTCGTTCGGGCACCCCAGGCAATGGTTGGCCTGCAGGGTGTTGTGACAAGGTGCGCATGAAGGCTTTGTGCACATCCGAGCGGGCTTGGAAGCCAGACAAACCATGGGCTGAGGTTTGCAAATCGCCCAAGAGGTCGCGCCACATCGCGGCTTGCCAAAGGTGATCGGCAGGCAAGGCGTGCCCGCCGTGCAAGCGGTCGTGGCCTTGCGCCCAGTGATCAAGCCAGTCCGCGCGGTAGTTTTGGTAGCCGTCGAGCACGTCGGCGAGTTGTTGCGCCAGGCCATAGGCCCGGGTGCCTTGGGTGTCGTCGCCCAAGTAATGCGACAGTGGGCCAAACCGTGGGTCTTTCAGCCAGTCGGGCAAGCGCCGCAGGATGCGCCACACCAGCGGTGACTTGTCCAAGGGCATGCGGGCAGGCAGTTTGTCTGCACCCAAAACCGATCGGTAGATTTGCCAGAGCTGGGCAGAGGGCAACACCAGTTCGGTGGCGGCGCAAATGCCCAGCGCTTGGTCGTCGGCCAGCGCCAAGGTGAGCCAGTGCTTCATGCCATTGCTTTGCACCAAGATGGTTTCGGCCGCCAAAGGAGGAAGCGGGTCGTCTTTGACGTACTGCACCAGCAGGTCGCGCAGACCTTCCATGCGGTTGCTGTGCAACACCATGAAACCGGGGGGGCGTGGAGCGTTCATGAGCAAGGGTCGGTCAAACAAGCTATCAGCTTAAGGCAGTCCCAGGCTCAGGGGGCGAGCTTGGTCAAAAATGCCTGCCCTTGCACCGTCAAACCTTGCTCGGACAGTTTTTGGGCGGTGGCTTTGCCCATGCCCTTGACCCGGCGCATCAGGTCGGGCCAGTCGGCAAAGGCTTGCTCGGCCCGTGCGGCGATGACCCGGCGGGTGAAAGCGGGGCCCAAGCCGCGCAGGTTGTCGAGCTCGGCCTCGGTGGCTTGGTTGATTTCCAGCGCTGCGATAGGGCCGCTGAAACACAGGGTGAACAAACATAGTGCCATGCGCATGAAAGCTCCCGGGAAAACCCAGATTTCAATGGCAGGCCATCCAGCGGTGCGTGAGTTGCGCTTTCATAAACAGTGAGTCAAGCCTTGGCCAGCCACTGCATGTAGCTGCCAACGCCCGACTGCACATCGGCAAACACATGGTCGCAGCCGCTGGCGCGCAAGGCCTTCAGATCGGCCTGGGTAAAGCACTGGTACTTGCCACGCAAAGCGTCTGGGAAGGGGATGTAGCGGATAAGTTGTTGCGCCACCGCTTCTGCCAATGTCAAGGCTTTGCCGCCCTGCGCCGCTTTGGCCGCATTCACCACCGCCAGCGCCATGTCGTTGAAAGGCTGAGCGCGACCAGTGCCGAGGTTGAACAAACCGCTTTGCTGGGGATGATCGAAAAACCAGAGGTTGACCGCCACCACATCGTCGATGAAGACGAAGTCGCGTTCTTGCTCGCCCGCCGCATAGCCACCGTATTCGCCAAACAACTTGACATGGCCGTCCTGCGTGAACTGGTGGTATTGGTGAAACGCCACGCTGGCCATGCGACCTTTGTGCTGCTCGCGAGGGCCATACACATTGAAGTACCGAAACCCCACCACCTGCGCTTGGTTGCGCTTGAAATCCCCGCCCATTTCACGGCGCATGCGTTGGTCAAACAGCAGCTTGGAGTAGCCGTAGACGTTGAGCGGTTGTTCAAATTCGGGCGTTTCCACAAAGCTGCTCGAGCCGCCATAGGTGGCGGCTGAAGACGCATAAAGCAAGCGTGTGCCTTGCGCCTGGCAAGCCGTCCACAACTGGCATGAAACGCCATAGTTGTTGTCCATCATGAAGCGGCCATCGGTCTCCATGGTGTCGCTGCACGCGCCTTCATGGAACACCGCTTCGACTGGCCCATAGCCGCCGTTGGCAAACCGCTCATAGAACACCGTGTGGTCCACGTAGTCGGCGATCTGCAGGTCGGCCAGGTTGCGGAACTTGTCGCCGTCGCGCAAATCGTCGACCGCAATGATCTCTCCGATGCCACGTGCATTCAAGCCACGAACGATGTTGCTGCCAATGAAACCGGCCGCGCCGGTGACCACGATCTTCATGCGGACAACTCCTGGTAAGTCACACCTGCGGTGCCAAATTTACCCACCACCACACCACCGGCCTTGTTGGCCCAGGGCAGGGCTTGGCGCAAGGGCATGCCACTGCCCATCAAACTCGCCAAGGTGGCGATCACGGTGTCGCCTGCGCCAGTCACGTCAAACACCTCACGCGCTTGCGCAGGCACATGCAGTGCGCCTTGGGCATCAAACAAGCTCATGCCCTCTTCGCTGCGGGTGAGCAGCAAGGCTTCGAGGCGCAGTTGTTCGCGCAACTGTTGGGCCATCTCGAGCAAGTGGTTTTCGTCTCGCCAGTGGCCGATGACTTGTTGCAATTCTGCGCGGTTGGGCGTCATGACCGTGGCACCCGCATAGCGCGAATAGTCACTGCCTTTGGGGTCGATCAAGACCGGCAGACCCAACAAGCGGGCGCTGGCCACCATGTCTGCGACATGGGTCAGGCCGCCCTTGCCGTAATCCGAGAACAGCACGGCTTGGTGACTGCCCAGCAATTGCTGAAACAACCCGGTTTGCGATGCCAACACCTCGGACTGGGGTTGGTTTTCAAAGTCGGCGCGCAGGAGTTGCTGCTGTCGACCGATGATGCGCAGCTTGACCGTGGTTTTCAGTTGCGCGTCGCGCTCCCAATGCGCCCGGATGCCAGCCTTTTCCACCAAGCGACTCAGGCGCAGGCCGTTGTCATCATCGCCCAAGACGCTCACCAAGCTGGCTTTGGCGCCCAAGGTGACCACGTTGAAGGCAACGTTGGCGCTGCCGCCCAAACGCTCCTCTTCACGGGTGACCCGCACCACCGGCACCGGGGCTTCGGGGCTGATGCGGTCGACCGTGCCGTACCAATAGCGATCGAGCATCACGTCACCGACGATCAGCAGTTGGGTGCGTTGGAGTTGGGCAAGCGTGGGCAGGGTCATGGGGGTCTGCTTAAAGTTCTTCGATGCGGCGCGCCGGGTAGCTGTCCCAGGCCTGGCAACCCGGGCATTGCCAGAAATGCTGCAAGGCCTCGAAACCGCAGGCCGCGCAGCGGTAGCGTCGCAGTGGCTTGGCAGCTTGCTCCAAGGCGCGTTGCACCTGCGGTTGCTGCGAGGGGTTGAGTTGCTCACCTACCAGCCATTGGGTGGCCGCAATCAGCGAAGGGTGTTTCAACAGGTGTTGGGCGTACAACTCACGTCCCAGGTCTTGGCCCATGGCTTTTTGCAAGGCAATGATGGCATCGAGCACATCCAGGTTTTGCAACTGGTGGTAGCTGTCTTGCAGCAGGGTGAGCACACCGACTTGCCGCTGCACCTGGGGTGCCAAGGCAGCGAGTTTGCCAGCCACCAAGGGCATGGCCGAGGGGATGTCTTGTGCCAAGGCTTGCAAACGGTCGCAGGCCGCTTCTGTTTGGCCGAGCTTGACCAGTAAATCGGCCAGCGCGATACGCGGGCGGGCACTGTGGGGCGCGGTTTGCACTGCTTCTTCAAGCAGGTTTTGCGCTTGCGCTGGGTCGGCGCTTTCCGCTGAGAGTTCGCACAGGTAATGTGCGCGGCGCACCCCAAACTGGCCTTGCCCGGACTGGTCAAGGCGCAAGGAAATGTCAGCGGCTTGACGCCAGTCGCGGGTGCGTTCGTAAATTGTGAGCAGGGCCAGCATGGCCTGTGGGGCGAGGCTCGATTGCAAAACCGGTTGCAAGGCGGCTTCGGCGCGGTCGAGGATGCCAGCTTTGACGAAGTCCATGGCCAGGTCGTACTGGGCGCGTTCGCGGTCGCTGCTGCTGAGGTCGGCGCGTGCCAACAGGTGTTGGTGCACCCGCACGGCGCGTTCGAACTCGCCGCGGCGGCGAAACAAATTGCCCAAGGCGAAATGCAGCTCGGTGGTGTCGGGGTCGCGTTGTACCGCTTCGATGAAGGCGTCAATCGCCTGGTCTTGTTGCTCGTTGAGCAGGTGGTTCAAACCCTTGAAATAGGCTTTGGGGTTGCTGCGGTTTTCCAGTCGCAGTTGGCGCAAATCGAAGCGGGAGGTTAACCAGCCCAACACAAACGCCAGGGGCAGTCCTACAAAAATCCAGCCGACTTGGAATTCCATCAGGTGTGCCCGCTCATGGGGTGTGTGGCAGGTCGGGTGCCACGGCCGCAGGCGCGGGTCCGGGCGGCGTGACCAGCGCTTGCTTGGCCAAGCGGCGTTGTCGCCACCAGCGCGGCACCATGCCGATCACACCCACAACCACGCCCAGCGCAAACACGCACAGCAACACCAGCACCATCGGGGCGCGCCACTCCAAGCCCCAAAAGAAATGCACCGCTACCTCCTCTTTGTTGTTCAAAGCGAAGGCCAGCAGGATCAAAAAAATGGCCGCTTTCAGTATCCACTGAAGCAGCCTGAAGAGTTGTGTCAATTTGGGTTCCCAGTGTGGGGGAATTCTAGGGCTTGGGCGGGTCGCTTTGCAGCAGCTCTTTGGTGCGTACTTCGACGGCTTCGCGCAGCGCCTTGCCTTGTTTGAAATGGGGCACGCGCTTTTCGGGGATCGCCACGCTTTCGCCGGAACGCGGGTTGCGTCCCATGCGAGGCGGACGGCGGTTCACCGAGAAGCTGCCAAAGCCGCGCAATTCGATGCGGTGACCCTTGACCAGGGCGTCGCTCATGGCGTCAAGCAAGGCTTTGACGGCAAATTCGGCGTCCCGGTGGGTCAGCTGCGGAAAGCGGGCAGCCAGTTCTTCAACCAAATCACTTCTGGTCATGGGTGAAGCTTAGTTCTCTGTGTTGTCCAACTTGGCACGCAACAGCGCACCCAGGCTGGTGGTGCCGGCATTGCCTGAGTTTTGGCTCAGGGTCTGCATGGCGTCGGCTTGGTCAGCCGCATCCTTGACCTTGATAGACAACTGGATATTGCGTGTCTTGCGGTCCACATTGACCACCACGGCGGTGACTTCGTCGCCGACTTTGAGCACAAGGCTCGCATCGTCCACGCGGTCGCGGGAGATTTCAGAAGCGCGCAAGTAGCCGATGATTTCTTCGCCCAGGTCGATCTCAGCGCCTTTGGCATCCACGGTTTTGACGGTACCGGTGACGATTTGGCCTTTGTCATTGACTGACACGAAGTTGGTGAAGGGGTCAGAGTCGAGCTGTTTGATACCCAAAGAAATGCGTTCACGCTCGACGTCCACGGCCAACACCAAGGCTTCAACTTCTTGGCCCTTCTTGAAGTTGCGCACAGCGGCTTCGCCGGT